>DASTTC010000028.1:0-5158 GCA_035760345.1 Burkholderiales bacterium
CGGCGCGAGATCCACCGGCAGGCCGGCTGCACTCAGCACCTGCCGGTGGGTCACGCCATACTTGGGCCCCATGCGCTCCACGCCGTGCGACACCGTGGCGACGCCGCAGGCGGCGAGCACGGCGGGCAGGAAGGGCGAGGCCGGCAGCGTGCGGTTGTAGCCGTCGTAGGGGTCGCCCAGATCGAGCACCTCGTCCACCGGCGCGGTGGCGCGATGCGTCGCTTCGCGGATCGCCTCGAGCACGCCGCGAACCTCGTCGTCCGTCTCGCGCTTCATGCGCAGCGCGATGAGGAACACGCCGCCCTGCACCGGATCGACCGCGCCGTCGAGCACCAGGCGCATGCCGGCGCAGGCCTCGTCGCGCGAGATGTCCTTGGAAAGCTCCGGCCCGGTGGCGATGCGCTGGAGGATCGAGTGCATGAGGCTCATGCCGCGGGCTCGAACCATTTTAGACGCTCGCGCAGCCTCACCACCTCGCCGATGATGATCAGCGTAGGTGCCTTGACACCACCCTGGCGCACGATGCCCGGCAACGTATTCAAGGTGCCCGTCAGCACGCGCTGCTGCGGCGTCGTGCCCTGCTGGATGAGGGCGGCCGGCGTAGCAGCGGGTAGGCCGTGTGCGGTGAGCTCGCGGCACAGTACCTCGATGCCGACCAGTCCCATGTAGACCACGACGGTCTGGTGCGGCTGCGCGAGCGCGCGCCAGTTCAAGCTCATGCTGCCATCCTGCAAGTGGCCGGTGACGAATACCACCGACTGTGCGTAATCGCGGTGCGTGAGCGGAATGCCGGCGTAGGACGCGCAGCCTGCGGCCGCCGTGATGCCGGGCACCACCTGGAAGGGGATGCCTTCGGCGGCGAGGGTATCCATCTCCTCGCCGCCGCGCCCGAAGATGAACGGATCGCCGCCCTTGAGGCGCACCACGCGCTTGCCCTCCCGCGCCAGGCGCACCAGCAGATGATTGATGTCCTCCTGCGGCAGCGCTTGCTTGGCGCGCTCCTTGCCGGCGTAGATGCGCTCGGCTTCGAGCCGCACCAAGTCGAGCACCGGCCGCGAAACCAGCCGGTCGTACACCACCACGTCGGCCTGCTGCATGAGACGTAGCGCACGGAAGGTGAGCAGGTCCGGATCGCCCGGGCCGGCTCCGACCAGCGACACTTCGCCGCCGGTGAAGGCAAGGCGCGTGTCATCGAGGGCTGCCTCCAGCGCCTTGCGGGCCTCGACATCGCGATTGCTGAACACCAGCTCGGCGATCGGGCCGTGCAGCACGCGTTCCCAGAAGCGCCGGCGCTCCTGCGGCTTGAAGCGTGCCTTGACGCGGTCGCGGAACGCCGCCGCCAGCGCCGCGAGACGCCCGTACCCCGCCGGGATGAGGCTTTCCAGGCGCGCGCGCAGCAGCCGCACCAGCACCGGCGAAGCGCCGCCGCTCGACACCGCGACGACGAGCGGCGCGCGCTCGATGACAGAGGGCAGGATGAAGGAGCACAGGGCCGGCTGGTCCACGACGTTCACCGGGATGTGGCGCGCCTTGGCGGCGTCGGCCACCGCCCGATTGACCTCCTGATTGCTGGTGGCGGCGATCACCAGCGCATAGCGGTCCAGCTCTTCCTCGCGAAACTCCGTCGTCATCGTGACCTGCGCGCCCGCGCGCCGCAGCAGCGCGCACTTGCGCGACGCCACCTGACCGGTGCCCACCACCAGGCAGCGCTGCTCGCGCACATCGAGAAAGATCGGCAGGAAGTCCATGGCGTCGAACGCGCGCGACAGTGCGCGGCCTCCTCGCTATGATAGAGCGTCTTGCCCTCTCCCGATCCTGGCCGCGCCGTGCGCGTCATCGACACCGGCGTCCGCACCGGCCGGGAAAACGTCGCCTTCGACCAGGCGCTCATCGAGTCGCACGGCGCCGGGCGCATCCCCAACACGGTCCGCTTCCTGCGCTTTCGCCCATGCGCGCTCGTCGGCCTGCACCAGATACTCAGCCACGAGGTGCGGCTCGAGTATTGCGCGCGTCACGGTATCGAAATCGGGCGCCGCATCACTGGCGGCGGCGGCCTGTACCTGGACGAGGGTCAGATCGGCTGGGAACTGGTGCTCGAGCGGCGCACGCTCGGCGTGGATCTCGCCGCCGCGGCGGCGCGCATCTGCACCGCGGCCGCCGCAGGCCTGAAGCGCCTGGGCGTGCCGGCGGCGTTCCGCCCGCGCAACGACATCGAGGCAGACGGGCGCAAGCTGAGCGGCACCGGGGGTGTCTTCGACGGCAAGACGCTCTTCTTCCAAGGCACGCTTCTCATCGACTTCGACCCGGCACGCATGATCGAGGCGCTGCGCATCCCGGTGGAAAAGCTCACGCGGCGCGACTTGGAGGACGCGCGGCGGCGCGTGACGTCGCTGTGCGAAGTGCTCGGGCGCGTGCCGCCGCTCGAGGAGATCTACGCGGCGCTTCTCGAGGGTTTTCGCGAGCACCTCGGCCTCGAGCCGCAATGGGGCGAGGCGAGCGAGCACGAGGAGCGCCTGGCGCTGCGCCTCCTCGACGAACAGTACGGCACCGAGCAGTACGTGCGCCTGCTGGATGCGCCGGCGCAGGTCGCGCCGGTGTCCTCGGCGACGCTGGTGCGCCGCGCGGGAACGCTGCGCGCGGATATCCGCCGCGAAGGCCCTCTGAACGAGCGCATCCGCGAAGCGCTGATCACGGGCGATTTCTTCATCAGCCCGGCGCGCGCGCTGCTCGACCTCGAAGCGCGCCTGCGCGGCCTCGCCGCCGCCGAGGCCGGCGCCGCGGTCGAGGCCTTCTTCGCGCAGCGCGAATGCCAGTTCCTCGGCCTTGCGCCAGCCGATTTCCGCGAAGTGGTGGAGAGCGCACTCGGCCAGCTGTCCTTCCGCGCCGCCGGCCGGCGGCTGCGCGGCCACTGGCGCGGCGCCCCGCCGGCGAAGGCGCCCACGCTCGTCTTCCTGCATGACGCGCTGGGCAGCGTGCGTCTGTGGCGCGACTTCCCGGACCAGCTCGTCAAGGCCACCGGCTGCGGCGCGCTGGTCTACGACCGCTGGGGCTCCGGCGACTCCGAGGCGCTCGTGCCCCCCTACACGAAGGACTACCTGCTGCGCGAAGCGCTCGATGCGCTGCCCGAGGTACTGGAAGCCAACCGGGTACGCGAAGCGATCCTCGTCGGCCAGTCCGACGGAGCCGCGATCGCGCTGGCCTACGCCGGCTCGTACCCGGAGCACGTGCGCGGCGTGATCGCGATGTCGCCGCACCTGTTCGTCGAGACGCGCACGCTCGAGCAGATCCGCGAGCAGATCCGGGACTTCGAGACGGGCGACCTGAAGGCCCGGCTGCGCCGGCACCACGGCGCGAGCACCGAGGCGCTGTTCGCGCGACTGGTCGAGGTCTGGACCGCGCAGGCGCCGGGCACGAGCTGGGGGCTGGAGTCCTGGGTCGCACGCGTGCGTTGCCCGGTGCTCGCGATCCAGGGCGAGGACGACGAGTTCTTCTCCGCGGCGCAGATCGAGGCGCTGTCGCGCCTGCTGCCGGGACGCCTGGAAACGCTGCGCATTCCGGGCTCCCGCCACTACCCCCTGCATCAGGCGCGAAACGAGGTGCTCGCCGCCTCGATCCGCCTGATCCGCGCCGACTTGCGCGAGCCGCTGGACGAGGACTAGGCGCGGGCCTTGCGGACGTTGCGGCAATACACCTCGTAGAGCGCCGCGAGCAGCGCCGGCGCTTCCGGACCGTCGAGCGTGTACAGGATCGACTGGCCCGCGCGGCGGCTGCGCACCAGCCCCCGTTCGCGCAGCAGCGCGAGGTGCTGCGAGAGCGCCGACTGGCTGACGTCCACCACCTGTTCGAGCTCGCCCACCGATTTCTCGCCCTCGGCGAGCTGGCACAGCACCATCAGGCGCACGGGGTTCGACATCGCCTTGAGCAGCCCCGCCGCGCGCAACGCGCGCGACTGCAGCTCGCCCATGTTCATGTCGGCGATCGCTGCGGCGCGGCTCATGCGGCGCAGCCGGCGAAGTTGTCGGCCGCCATCTTCGCCTCGTACTTGGGCGCGACCTCGGCGCCCGGCGTGAGCGTCGCCTTGGCGGCGGCCCAGTCGGCAGGCTTGAGGATCACCAGCCAGCCCGCGCCGTAGGGATCCTCGTTGGCGAGCGCGGGCTTCGCCGCCAGCTCCTCGTTCACCGAAACCACCGACGCCTCGAACGCGGACTTCGCCGGGCCGACCCACTTGCCGGATTCGACCGTGGCGCAGGACTTGCCGGCCTCCACCGAGCGGCCGGCCTTCTTCGGCGTGAAGGCCACCAGCTGCCCGGCCATCGCGGTGGCCACCGCGGTCATGCCGAGCTTGACGTTGCCGTCGCCCGTCTCCTGGTACCAGATGTGGTTCCCGACGTCGTAGAGCAGGTCGTCGGGCAGGTTGCAGCCGCGTACGTTAGCCATCGATTCTTTCCTCGCTGTTGCGCAGGGGGCGGGACGCACAGCAGAACTCTCCCAGTCCCTCGACCTGCATTTTGCCTCGAACGAAAAGCTCCAGGTGGGTCACCAGCATTCGCATCATGTGCTGGGTTCGCTCGTTCGCCTTTTCTCCAAGAAGATTGTAGTGGTACGCGATCTCCCTGCAGGTCTCGCGGCAGGCATTGAAGCTCGGCGCGCCGCGCGCGCCCTGGCGGTGCAGCGCGAGGAGGCGAAAGGTTTCCACCGTCTCCTGCGTGGGCGCTTCGCCGCGCGCGCGCAGCCATTCCTCCAGCACGCTTTCCGCGCGCGCGAGCAACACTTGCCTCACGCGATGCCTTTCTCTTTCAGCAGCGCGAGGCCGTCGGAGACGTTCTCGTGCACGCCGAGCTTCCTCGGCCCGACGCCCAGCGCGACGCCCAGGAGCTGCGTGAAGTAGAGCATCTTCACCTTCGTCTTCCTGCCGAGCACCTTCTCCGCGCGCACCTGGTGCATCTCCAGCCCGGAATGGCAGGTCGGGCACTCCGTGGCGATGACCTCCGCGCCCGCGGCCTCCGCCGCCTCCAGTATGTTGAGCACCAGCTTGGTGGAAGTATCGCTGTCGGAGAGCGTGTGCGCGCCGCCGCAGCAGGCGGTCTTGAGCGGGAAGTCCACGTTCTCGGCGCCCGCCGCGGCGAGCAGGTCGTCCATGAAGTGCGGCTGCGAGGTC
>DASTTC010000029.1:0-2920 GCA_035760345.1 Burkholderiales bacterium
GTCCTACTATCGGCCCAGGCATGTTGCGAGCCGGCGGCTGTCGGCGTGGGTGGCGTTCGGCTACGAATATGCGGTGCTCTACGGCGGCCTGCTGCTGCTGGCGGCGCTGTTGTTGGCCTGGAGCCCGGTGGCAGCCCTCGCCGGCTTGGTACTACCGCGCCACATCGGCGTGCGGCTTGGCCAGCTCGGGATCATGTACCTCAGCCGGGGATACCTGTTTGCGCTGTCCGCAAGCCGCCTGGTCAAGCTCGACCTCAAGGCCCTCGATGCATTGCACGATGAGCGTTCGCTGATCATAGCGCCCAACCATCCCTCGTTGCTGGACGTGGTCATGATGGCTTCTCGCCTGCCGCATGCGGTTTGCATCATCAAGCGCGAGCTCGGCGACAATTTTTTCCTCGGCCGGGCGGCGCGCCTTGCCGGATACGTGCGCAACGATTCCGCGATTTCGATGGTGCGCCAGGCGAGCCATTCGGTGCGCGCCGGCGGGCAACTGCTGATCTTCCCCGAAGGCACCCGCACCTCGCGCAAACCCGTCGATCCATTCAAAGGCGGGTTCGCCCTGATCGCCAAGACCACCCGCGTTCCGGTGCAGACGGTGTTCATCGAGACCGATTCGCCGTTCCTCGGCAAGGGCTGGCCGATTCTCAGAAAGCCGGCGTTCCCGCTGTCTTATCGGGCCAGGTTGGGCCGGCGCTTCGAAGTAGACGGCCAGGTCAAGACGTTTGTCGCCGAGATGGAGGGCTATTTCCGCGACACGCTGCAGCCGGTCAAACGGGTCCGGACTTCGTACTGGGACAAGCCCGCGGCGTAGTCCCGGCGTGATCGAAGCAGCGCCCTCGCTCATGCCCAGCCCCATCGTCTTGCTGCCGCTCGCCGGCGCATTGCTGCTGGGGATTTCCGCCTGCGGCGAGATGGCGACCCTGCCCGAGGATGCGGGTTTCGGTCCCCGCCCGGAACTGCCCGCGCCGAACCCCACCCTGTTGCCGACCGTCAAGATCGCCCGCGCCACCGGCTGGCCGGCCGGCGCGACCCCGGCGGCGGCGGCGGGGCTGGCGGTGAATGCCTTCGCGACCGGACTCGATCATCCTCGGTGGCTCTTCGTGCTTCCCAACGGCGATGTGCTGGTCGCCGAGACCAATGCCCCGCCCAGGCCCGAGGGCCGCAAGGGCATCAAGGCCTGGATCATGAAGCTCATGAGAAAGCGCGCCGGCGCGGGCACGCCGAGCGCCAATCGCATCACGCTGCTGCGCGACGCCGATGGCGACGGCATCGCGGAGACGCGCAGCGTATTCCTGCAGGGGCTGAATTCGCCGTTCGGCATGGCGCTGATCGGCCCCGACCTTTACGTGGCCAATACGGATGCGCTCATGCGCTTTGCCTACCGCGCCGGCGAAACGCAGATCACGGCACCGGGAGTGAAGGTGGCCGACCTGCCCGCCGGCCCGATCAACCACCACTGGACCAAGAACGTCATCGCCAGCCTCGATGGCAAGCGCCTTTACGTGACCGTGGGGTCGAACAGCAACGTGGCCGAGAGCGGCATGCAGAATGAAGTCAATCGTGCCGCGATCCTCGAGGTCGACCCGGCTAGCGGCCGCACGCGGGTGTTCGCCTCGGGCTTGCGCAACCCCAACGGCCTCGCCTGGCAGCCGCACAGCGGCGAGTTGTGGACCGCGGCCAACGAGCGCGACGAGATCGGCAGCGACCTGGTCCCGGACTACATGACCTCGGTGAAGGACGGCGCCTTCTATGGATGGCCCTACAGCTACTTTGGGCAGCACGTCGATGCCCGCGTGAAGCCGCAGCGCCCGGATCTGGTGGCCCTGGCCATCGCGCCCGACTATGCGCTTGGCGCGCATACCGCCTCGCTCGGGCTGGCGTTCTACGAGGGCAAGCTCCTGCCCCGGCGCTTCGCGGGCGGTGCCTTCGTCGGTCAACACGGCTCGTGGAACCGCAATCCGCGCAGCGGCTACAAAGTGATCTTCGTGCCGTTTGCCGACGGTCGCCCGGCCGGGCCGCCGCAAGACGTGCTCTCCGGCTTCCTCAGCCCCGAAGGCCGCGCGCTGGGCCGCCCGGTCGGCCTGGCGGTGGACCGGGCGGGCGCGCTGCTGGTCGCCGATGACGTCGGCAACGTCGTCTGGCGGGTAACGCCGGCGGCGGCGGCACGCTGATTCCTTGCCTCGGGCGGCTTTGTCCGCTAGCGTACAGAAGGTCGATACAAGCCGTGCAAGCCTGCCGAACTTTGCAATGGCCGCGAGGCCGAGGAGGCGACAGATGGAACCAGCCCTGATGATGAAAACGTCCCTGGCATTGCTGACCGTCACCGCGCTTGGCGGCGTGGTGATGGCCATCATCCGCCTGGGCCGCAACGCCAATCCGCCGAGCTGGCTCGCCATGTTGCACGGCCTGCTCGCGGGAGCCGCGCTGACTTTGCTGCTGTATGCCCATTTCACGGTCGGCCTGCCTGCGCTTGCCGGCTGGGGACTGCTGCTTTTCCTGGCCGCCGCCGCCGGGGGCGCCTACCTGAACCTCGGGTATCACGCCAAGGCAATGCCGCTGCCCAAAGGCATCGTGGTAGGGCACGCCGCCATCGCGGTCGCGGGCTACGTGCTGTTGCTGGTCGCGGTACTGGCGCCGTCGCGATAGGTTGATGTTCCCAGTGTTCTCTGGGACCCTGCGGCCTGCACCGACACATTGGGACCGCGTAAGCGATGACCGAGGAAGCCCCGCAACCCGCCTATCGCTGGATGATCGTCTTCGGGGCGGCATTGATCCTCGCCATCGCGATGGGCGCGATCGTCAACGGCATGTCCGCGTTCATCGTTCCGATGCAGGAGCGCTTCGGCTGGACGCGGGGTGACGCGGCGCTGATCAACCTGGCAGGCCTGGTAGGCCTTGCTTTCGGTGGCGTGGTCTC
>DASTTC010000030.1:0-2079 GCA_035760345.1 Burkholderiales bacterium
ACCGGCCATCGCTACGGCATGACCGCCACCGCGGTGTGCTCGGTCACGGCGGAGCCGCCGACGCTGCTGGTGTGCCTGAACCGGAAGTCCGCCACGCATGTCGGCGTGGCGAAGAGCCGGGCGTTCAGCGTGAACCTGCTGCGCGCGGAGGACTCGGACCTGTCGAACCTTTTCTCCGGCGCGCAATCGGGCGAGCGGCGCTTCGACTCGCGCGAGTGGACCAAGCTCACCACCGGCTCGCCGGTGCTGGTGGATGCACTGGTGAGCTTCGACTGCCGCGTGGTCAAGCGCCTCGCGCACGGCTCGCACACCCTGTTCCTCGGCCAGGTGCAGCAGGTGCTGTTCGGCAAGAAGGGCAAGCCGCTGCTTTACTCGGATGGCCAGTTCGCCAAGCTCGCCTCGCTGGCGCACGGCGAACCGCTGCCCGAGGGGCTGGACTACTGGGGCTTCTGAGTCAGGCGGGCAGCGCGCGCTGCAGCACCTGGCGCTCGCGCGAGGCGAGCAGGGGCACGGCTTCGGCCAGGTACTTCCTGAAGTGCGGTGTCTGCTGGTGCGCCTCGAACGCCTGCGGGTCGTCGTACACCTCGAACAGCAGCACCTTCGTGCGATCGGCCGGATCCACCAGGACCTCGAACTGCCGGCAGCCCGGTTCCTCGCGCGCCGCGCGCGCGTTCTCCAGCAGTCGCGCCATGAAGCGTTCGACGTGCTCCGGCTTGATGCGGATGTTCACCGCAAGTATGAAGTTCATGCCTGCACCTCCTTTGCTATAATCCCGGCCTCGCGCCCGTAGCTCAGTTGGATAGAGTACTTGGCTACGAACCAAGGGGTCGGGCGTTCGAATCGCTCCGGGCGCGCCAGTTCCAACAAGGGCTTAGCAACCGCTAGGCCCTTGTCATTGGCAGCGCTGTTCAGTCGATCGCATTGGCGGCAGCCGAGCGCCGCCACAGCGCGCGGCGCCAACGGTAGCCGATCGCGATCGTCGCCGCCAGGCCGAGGCCGGCATACAGCAGCGTGGTGGCGGAAAAGCCGAGGCTCGCGATGATCGGCCCCGCCGCGAGCAGCCCGAGCGGCAATCCCCAGATGGCGAGCATGCGGATGCCCATCACGCGCCCGCGCATCTCCTCGCTCGAGGCGCGCAGCATGACGGCGGCGAGCGGCGTGAGGCAGAAACTCTGCACGAATCCGGTAAAGAACAACAGCGCCAGGCCGACGGCGGCGAGCTGGATCTGCCCGAACAGGACGATCGATACGAACCACAAGGCGCCGCTCACCAGCATGACCCGCGCGGCGCGCAGCGGCACGCGATTGGCGCTCACCACCACAGAGCCGGCCAGCGCGCCCGCGGCAAACGCCCCGGCGAGATAACCCAGGCCCGATTGGCCCATGCCGTAGACGTCCCGGGCGACATACGGCAGCAAGCCGAGGAAGAACGGGTAGGCGAGCAGGTTCACCAGGAATGCCATGCTGAAGGCGCCCATCAGGTCGGCCTTCCCCCAGACGTAATGCACGCCCTGCTTGAGCCCCTCCAACACCTTCTCCAGGTGCGCGCCCACTGCGCGCGGCGGCGCGCCGGCGACGCCGAGCGACAGCAGGAACGCGCCGACGTAGATCGCAGCGACCGCGATGTAGGCCAGTCCCATGCCGAGCAGTGCGACGCCGCCGGTGCCGGCGATCGCACCGGCGAGTCGAGCGGTGTCGGAGGTGGTGCGCGAGATCGCGAGCGCCCCCATCAGTGCCTCGGGGCGCATGGTCTGGCCGACCAGGACGTGCCGCATCGCCATGTCGGAGGGTTTCATCAGGCCCGCAATCCCCGCGATCAACAGCACGTGCCAGGGCACGAGGAGATCGGTCAGCGTCAACACTGCCAAGACGGCCGCGAGCAGCGCGTAGGCACCGCGCGTGATGCATAGCAAGGTGCGCACGCCGATGCGGTCCCCGACGACGCCGAAGAACGGCGAAAACAGCGACCCCAGCCAGGCCAGCGCGCCGACGACCACGAGCAGCTGCACCGAGCCCGTGGTGACCAGGATGTACCAGCCGAGGATCAGCGCCTCCATCTCGAACGCCCAGGACGTGGCG
>DASTTC010000031.1:0-10310 GCA_035760345.1 Burkholderiales bacterium
CTCGAGCGGATGCTCGGGGTCGTGGCGGAAGCCGAAGTCGTACACGCCGCCCACCTTGGAGTAGGTCGAGGCCACCACCACCGCGCCTTCGTCGTAGAACATCTTCCAGAACTCGCGGAAGCTGGTCCAGTTGGGCGGCCCCTCGACCACCAGTCGGTATTTCTCCCCCGGGTGCTCGCCTTCAGGCGTCACCGGGCCCTTGCCCTCGCGGATGCGCTGTTCGATCTCCTTGCGCAGCACGCTGTAGAACTGGGTCGCCTCGGGCGTGCCGCGGAACGCCGTGAAGATCGGGCCGATGTAGTACACGGCGCCGAAGTAGCCGTCGATCGGCGAGGGCTTGTTCTTGGCCGACTGCAGCGTCCAGACCAGGTCCTCTTCCGCCTTGACCGACTCGCGCATGTACTGGCGCAACCGATCGATGTCGAACTTGACCCCGGACACCTTCTCCAGCGTCGGGATGACTTTTTCCTTGAGCTGCTTGAGGACGTAGTCGCGCATGTTCTTGGAGATCTTGCCGTCGCCCTGGTAGGGCACGTGCAGCATCACGGTCTCGCAGTCGTACTTCTGGCGGATGAGCTCGAACCACTTCATGAAGGTGAAGCAGCCGGTGTAGGAAAGCAGCAGCACGTCCGGCGTGGGCAAGGGCTCGCCGGTAGGTCCCACCGGCCCCTGCAGCATCATGCCGAGGTCGGACTTGACGTAGGTGCAGACGTCCTCCGAGTGCCCGTCGCGCTCGGCGTCCATGATCATCTTGCCGGATTTCTTGCGCATGCCGTTTTGCAGCGCGTTGGTCTCCGGCAGGCTGCGCGCGAAATCGAAACACATCAGCAGCTCGTTGAGATTCCCGGGCACGAACGTCGCGGACACCTTGCGGTTCATCTCGCGCGCGGTGGCGAGCTCATGGTAGTTGCCGTTGATCAGCTCCTTTTGCAGCAACATCGAGTCTTCTTTCTGCGCCGGCGGCGGCTTCTTCGGCGCTGACGTTCCCGGCACCATCTGGATCGGCGTGCTCATGCGGCGCTCCACAGTTTGATCGAGTCGGCGAAGGTGCCCGCCTGCTCGCGGATCGGGGCCATCTGGCCGGTGTTTTCGGCGTACTTGAACGCGGTGTAGGGAATCTTGTGCTGCGCGAGGATCCCCTGCAGCATCGGCCGCTCGAGCAGCGCCGGGTCGCAGAACGACGCCGCGGCGAATATCACGCCCTCGGCGCCGCGGTCCTGGATCTGCTTGAGCAGGAATTTGCCCTTGTCTTCCTTCCTCTCGTCGTACTTGGATGAAGTCGAGGTCGAGCGGTGCAGGAAGGCCTTCGACAGCTCCTCGAGCGGCTCGCCGACGACCGGCACCTCGTCGAGCAGCCAGCTCTGGATGAGCTGGAAGTCGTCGTCCACCACGTAGCAGCCGGCCATCTCGATCGACTTGATCAGGCTGAGCGGCGGCTGCTCGCAGAACGAACCGGTGAGCACCACGCGCGCGTTGTCGCGCTGCGGCCGCGTCTCCTGCCGGGCTGCGGCGAGGTAGCTGCGCACCAGTGCGGTGTGCTCCTCGGGCGGCAGCACGCAGCCCGCGCGCAGCACCAGATACAGCTCGGAAGTCGGCGCCTGCCAGGGCTTCTCGGCGCGGTACGCATAGAGCTCGCGGATCGCCTTGCGGTTCTCGTTGTACACCGCGATCGAGGCGCGCAGCTGATCGTCCGTGACCGGCGTCCCCGAGAGCCTGCCGAGGTCCTCGCGCAACTGCTGCATCTCGTGCACGTAGAATTCGCCGCCGGTGTCGTCGTCGTAGTTCTGCGGCAAGTCGAAGTACTTGACGTACTTGTCCTTGAACATGATCTGCCACATGCCCGAGAGGTTGCGGATCACGTCGCAGATCGATGGAAACAGCATGCCGTCGAGGACGTCGAGCCGCCCGGTGAGCCCCAGCTCGAGCGTGGAGCGCGGAATGCGGCAGATGTAGCTCTGGTAGTAGGCGTCGCCCTGGATCACCTCGAGCTGGTCGCCGCCGCCGAAGATGCCCACCGGCAGCATGCCCGCGGCATGGATGATCTCGCGGGGCACGTAGATCGGCATGTAGCCGATGGCCTTCCTTCCCGGCGCGGCCGCCTTCCAGTCCTTGACGGCGCCGAAGCGCAGGTCCTCGAACAGGCGCTCGCAGCGCGCCACTATTTCTGTTGTGCTCATCGGTGCTCCCATTTCGGCGCGCGCTTCTCGATGAAGGCGGCGAGGCCTTCCTGTGCGTCGCGCGTCGCCATCAGCTTGTCCAGGTAAAGGACCTCGACGTCGTCGAGCCGCGCGCGCGCCAGCGCCGCGAACGGCTCGCGCGCCGCGCGTACCGCGTGCGCGAGCGAGGCCGCGCTCTTGCCGGCGAGGTGCTTGTCGAAATACGCGACCGCGGCGGCCGCGGGGTCCTCGGCCACCTCGTTGGCGAGGCCCCAGGCGAGCGCGGTGGGCGCATCGATCGAGCGGCCCGAGTACAGCAGGTCCTCGGCGCGCGCCTGGCCGATGCGCAGCGGCAGCAGGACCGAGGCCGCCGGTGCGAACACGCCCAGCTTCATCTCGGGCTGGCCGAACTGCGCCTCGGGCGCTGCGAACAGCAGGTTTCCGGCGAGCGCGAATTCAAGCCCCCCGCCCAGGCACTGGCCGCGCACACTCATCAGGATCGGCCGCGGCCAGTCCAGCATGCCGCCCAGCAGCGCATGCAGGCTCGCGAGCATCTGTTCGCAAGCCCCCGGCAGGTGCTCCTCGACGCTCGCGCCGAAGGAAAAGTGCGCACCCGCGTGATCCACCAGCGCGGCGAGCAGTCCGGCATTGTCGCGATGCGCGGCAAATGCCTGCGCCAGCGCCGCGATCATCGCCGCGTCGACGAGGTTGGCCTTCGGCCGCGCCAGGCGCAGCCGCAGCAGCGCGCCGTCGCGCTCCAGCCAGACCTTGAGCGGACTCTCAGACACGCGCCTTCCCCGGCTGGATCGCGTCGTGCAGTCCCCCGACCCAGCCTTCGCCCGCGGCGAGCTTTTGCCGCAGCAGCACGAAGTCCACTTCGCGCTCGTCCTTGGGCCCGTCGTTGAACGCGGTGAAGCCGGCGCGCGCCTCGGTCATCATGTTGAGCGCGAGCCAGGCGCGCGCGTCTTCCTTGTTGCGGTTCCAGGCCTCGAGCTTGGGCTTTCTCAGCTCTTCCAGCGTCTTGGTGGTGCAGTCCGGGAAGGTGAGCAGGATCTTCGCGCACAGCGCCTCGACTGCCTGATCCAGCATCGACAGGTCCACGGCACCCTTTTTCATCAGCATCTTCGCCTCGGCGAGCGCCCCGCCCGTCTTCGGCTTGCCGAACACCACGCGCCCGAATTCGTCGTGCACGCGCTGCGTTTCCACCAGCGGATTGGCGACGAATTTGCCGTCGACCTTGAGCGCGGGAACGATGTCGGTGAGCACGCCCATGTGATAGGCCTCATGCGCCGAGAACGGCTCGCACAGCACGCAGGCGACCATGGCGCGCTCGGCGCCCACCATTACCGGCAGGAAATCGGTCGCGCCGCCGATCGGCGCCGAGCCGTGTTTGGGGCCGGCCTGGCCGAAGCGCGCCAGGTCCTGCGCCACGGAAAAGTCGCAGGCCATGCCGATCTCCTGGCCGCCGCCGATGCGCATGCCGTTCACGCGGCAGATCACCGGCTTGTCGCAGGCGAGGATCGCCGACACCATGTCGTTGAACAGGCGCATGTACTGCCGGTACTCCTGCGGGTGCCCGGCGTAGTACTCGGCGTACTCCTTGGTATTGCCGCCGGTGCAGAAGGCCTTGTCGCCGACGCCGGTGAACACCACGCTCGAGACGTCGCGCGCATTCGACGCGGCGCGGAAAGCGAGGATCACCGCCTTCACCATCTCGGTGGTGTAGGAGTTGTACTGACCGGGGTTGTCCAGCCAGATCCAGGCGTTGTACAGGCCCGGCACCTCCTTGCCCTCGGGGGTGCGCGCGGGGCGCTTTTCGAACTTCACCCCGCTGCAGGCGAGGGCCGGCAGGTCGTGGTCCTTGAGGAACTTCGTGTCCGGGATGCCCATTTGGGAACCTTTCTCGTCAAATCGGTATGACGATACCGAATTAAGTGCACCGTACCCCCGAAAAATGCGCCCCGACTTGATCTAGTGCAAAGAACGGCCATCGAATTGCGGCCACATTGGCCCCGTGGACGCAAAGCCTTCCGTTTCGGTCGCGCTCGCCGGCTCCGGCGGCGCGGGCGTCATGACCGCCGGCAATATGCTGCTGGAGGCGGCGGCGCTCGCCGGCTACTACGGCCTGATGACCCGCACCAGCGGCCCCCAGATCCGCGGCGGCGAGGCCGCCGCGATGCTGCGCGTGTCCACCTTCCCCGGCGACGGCCAGGACGACCGCTTCCAGGTGCTGGCGGCGATCGACTGGCAGAACGTCGCGCGCTTCGCCGCCGAGCTGCCGCTCGGCCCGCAGAGCCTCATCCTCGGCGACCCGGCGCAGGGCGAGGCGCCCGAAGTCTTCACGCGCAGCGGCGCGCGCTACGCGCCGGTGCCGCTGAAAGCGCTGGCAGCCGAAATCGCCGGCGCCTGGCCCAACATGGTGGCGTTCGGCTTGCTGGCGGGGCTGATCGGACTGCCCGCCGACGTGCTCGAGGCGGCGGCTCGCAAATCCATGAAAAAAGGCCTCGACGCGGGCATTGCCGCGGCGCAGCGCGGCTTCGCCTTTGCCGCCCAGCTGCAGGCCTACCCGTTGCAGCCGCCGCCCGCGAAAGCGGCGCGCTGGCTGATCACCGGCAACGAGGCCGCAGGCTACGGCGCCTTGCGCGGCGGCGTGCGCTTCGTCGCGGCCTACCCGATCACGCCCGCCACCGAGCTGCTCGAGTACCTCGCGCCCGCGCTGGCGAAGCTCGGCGGCACGCTGGTGCAGGCCGAAGACGAGCTCGCCTCCATCAACATGGCGCTCGGGGCGTCGTTTGGCGGCGTGCCCTCGCTCACCGCCACCTCCGGGCCGGGCCTGTCGCTGATGATCGAGTCGCTGGGTCTGGGCGTCGCCGCCGAGATCCCGGTGGTGGTGGTGGACGTGATGCGCACCGGCCCCTCCACCGGCATCGCCACCAAGAGCGAGCAGGCCGACCTCGGCACCGCGCTCTACGGCCTGCACGGAGACGCGCCGCACGTGGTGGTCGCGCCCAATTCGCTCGCCGACTGCCTCGCCGCCACGCAGTGGGCGGTGCAGCTTGCCGAGTCCCTGCAGGTTCCGGCCCTCGTGCTCTCGGACCAGTACTTCGGCCAGGCGCGCGGAGTGGTGGACGTGCCGAGCGCCGCGAACGGATCGGTCGGGCGAACCCAGGCCCAGGGCGGCGAAGGCTACAAGCGCTATGCCCTCACGCCTTCCGGCGTCTCGCCGATGGCGATTCCCGGCACGCCGGGCGCCACCTATACCGCGGACGGCCTCGAGCACAACGAGCGCGGCACGCCCTCGTCGCAACCCTCCGACCACCTCGCGCAGATGGACAAGCGCGCGCGCAAGCTCGCCGCGCTCGACCCGGGAGAGGCCTGGGCGAGCGTGGAAGGCGATGGCGACACTGCGCTCGTCACCTTCGGCTCGTGCACCGGCCCCGCGCGCGAAGCCATCGCGAGGAACGGCCATGGCGTGAGGCTGGTGTCGCTGCGACTGCTCGCGCCGGCGCAGCCGCAGCGCCTCGCGCGCGCGCTCGAAGGCGTGAAGCGCGTGCTGGTGCTGGAGCAGAACCACAGCGGGCAGTTCCTGAAGTACCTGCGCGCGGAATACGATCTGCCCGGCGAGGTGAAGAGCCTGCGCCGGCCCGGGCCGCTGCCCTTCCGCCCGGCCGAGATCCACGCCGCGCTCGCGCAATGGAGCCACGCATGAACGCACCCGACGCGCCGCTCGTTGCGGCCAAGGACTTCAAGTCCGACACCAAGCCCGTATGGTGCCCGGGCTGCGGCGATTATTCGGTGCTCGCGGCGATCACCAAGGCGCTCGCCACGCTCGGCCTGAAGCCCGAGAACGTCGCGGTGGTCTCGGGCATCGGCTGTTCCTCGCGCATCCCCGCATACACGAGCTGCTACGGCTTTCACGGCGTGCACGGACGGGCGCTGCCGGTGGCCACCGGCCTGAAGGCGGCGCGCCCCGACCTCACCGTGCTGGTGGCGAGCGGCGACGGCGACGGCTACTCCATCGGCGGCAACCATTTCCTGCACGCCTGCCGCAGGAACGTCGATCTCACCTACATCGTGATGGACAACCACGTCTACGGCATGACCAAGGGCCAGCCCTCGCCCACCACCGAGCCCGACTGGTCCTCGAAGCTCGCCCCGGGCGGCACGGGCCTCAAGGAGTTCCACCCGCTGGTGATCGCGCTCGCCTCGGGCGCCAATTTCATCGCACGGGCGTTTACGGGCGACCCGAACGGCTGCGCCGCGCTGATCGAGCAGGCCGTGCGCCATCCGGGCTTTTCCTTCATCGAGGTGCTTTCGCCCTGCGTCACCTTCCGCCCGGAGCAGCGCGGATGGAAGACGCAGGTGCACGCGGCGCCGGTGGCGCCGACCGACGACCCGGGCCGCGCCGCGCGGCGCCTGATGACCGACGACGGCTTCAACATCGGCGTGCTGTACCAGGGCCACCGCGCGCCGTACCGATTGGGTAACGCTGCATCGCAGACCGTGGAGGCGCTCGAATGCCAGTTCCAACTCTAGAGGACTTCATGGCGCGCGCCTACGCCATGGAGCTGGAAGCGCACGAGCGCTACGCGCAATTCGCCGAGCAGCTCGACACGCACAACAACCGCGAGGTGGCCGAACTGTTTCGCAAGCTCTCGCACATCGAGTCGCTGCACGCCAAGCGCATCCTGGAAGAGATGCGCTGGCCGAGCATGCCGGCGTTGCCGCCCGCCTACGCCTGGGACACCGCGGAGGGACCGGAAACCGCGCTGCCGGACGCGGTGCACTACCTGATGCAGCCCTGGCACGCGCTCGAGATCGCGCTGCGCTGCGAGTTGCAGGCGCAGCAGTACTTCGAGGGCATCGCCGCCGGCGAGGCGCCGCCGGGCGTGCGCAAGGCGGCGTTGGAGATGGCGGACGAGGAGCGCGAGCACGTGCGCCTGGTCCGCGACTGGATGCGGCGCGTGCCGCAGCCCGAGGCGGGCTGGGACGAAGACCCCGATCCGCCGCGCACCACCGAATGACAGTGCTGCAGCCGCAAAGCTGGGCGCCGCCCGTCGGCTACGCCAACGGCGTCGCCGCGCGCGGCACCGTGGTATTCGTCGCCGGCCAGGTGGGCTGGGACGCGGCGCAGAAATTCCAGTCCGAAGACCTCGCGCCGCAGTTCGAGCAGGCGCTGAAGAACGTGCTCGCCGTGCTGGCGGAGGCCGGCGGCCGCCCGGAGCACGTCTGCCGCCTCACCGCCTATTGCTGCGACAAGCCCGCCTACCTCGCCGCGCGCCCTGCGCTCGGGCGCATCTGGCGTGCGCTGATGGGCAAGCACTTCCCGGCGATGAGCATGATCTTCGTCTCGGACCTGCTCGACGCCCCGGGTAAGATCGAACTCGAGGCCACCGCCGTGATACCGGAGGAACCGCAATGAGAGGACTCAAGGGCAAGACCGCGATCGTCACCGGGGGCGCCGCCGGCATCGGCGCCGCGATCGTCGAGCGCTTCAAGGCGGAAGGCGCCAAGGTCGTGGTCTTCGACCTGAAGGGCGCGCCGAGCGTCGACATCACCGACTACGAAGCCGTGAAGCAAGCGGTGGCCGCCGCGGGACCCGTGGACATCCTGGTGAACAATGCCGGCTGGGACATGTTCAAGCCGTTCCTCGCCACCGACCCCGCGTTCTGGCAGAAGATCATCTCGATCAACCTCGTCGGGCCGATGAACCTGCTGCACTGCGTATTGCCCGGCATGCTCGAGCGCGGCGGCGGCAAGGTGGTGAACATAGCGTCGGATGCCGGCCGCGTGGGCTCCTCGGGCGAAGGCCCCTACTCCGCGTGCAAGGGCGGCATCATCGCGCTCACCAAGACGATTGCGCGCGAGCTGGCGGGCAAGGGCGTGCGCCTCAATACGGTGTGCCCGGGGCTGACCGAAACCGCGATGCTCGAAGCGTTCATGCTCGGCGCGGGCAACCCGGACAAGCTGCGCGAAGCCTATCGCCGCGCGGTGCCGATCGGGCGCCTGGGCAAGCCCGAGGACATCGCCGGCGCGGTCCTGTTTCTCGCCAGCGACGATGCGGAATTCATCACGGGCCAGACGATCAGCGTCTCGGGCGGGCTGACCATGCACGGTTGACCCCCGTTTGACCTAGGTCAATCCCTGCCTACGGCCGCGTCCTACGATCACGTTACCCCTACGTGACCGGAGGCTTCAGATGCGCCACCTTGCACTTTCTCTCGCGCTTGCGCTTTCTCCCGCTCTTCTGATCAGCGCCCCGCTGAGCGCGCAGACGACGTCCGGCGCCCAGGAGCGGGCCGGTCCATCGACGCAGCCCGCGAGCACGCAGACCACGATTGAAGGCCGCGCGCTCGGCGAGCATGTCTCGGGACATGCCCCCGAGCACCCGCTGGAGCATGGGCGGCTTTTCGGCGAATGCGTCGCCGAGCTCGCGATCACGGGCGCATGCCCGCATGACGACATGGTTGACCTTGACGGCTAGCTTCGTCCTCCTCGCCGTCGCCGCGCTCGCGACCGGCTTCGCACTCCGGACATGGCGCCGTCGGCAGCGCGCTGCCGGCCGCCTGCGCCTCTACGAGATGATGCGCCTGCGCGGCGTGCCGCCGCCCAGGCCCCGGGATCACGCGGCCGCGCACGACATCGCGGCTGCGGAGCGCCGCTGCGCCGGGTGCGCCAGCAAGAAGCTTTGCGACGAGCTGTTGCGCAGCGGGCACGCCAAAGGCTATCGCCAGTTCTGTCCCAACGCGCTCTACCTGGAGTGGCTGCACAGCAACAGCCTCACTTTCGACTGAGCGCGAGCGACGCGGCGGTGGCGATGAACAGCGCGATCGCGGCGGCGTTTCCCCAGGCGCCCACGCCCGTGGAAACGAAGGCGCGCAGCAGCAACGATGCGTGCAGCAGCGCGAGCGGCAGATAGAGCACCGCGTGATACGGCAGTTTCACGCGCAGCACCGCCGGCAGGATCACCGGCGCGTGGCCGAACACCATCGAGAACACGAACCCCACGAAGATCGCATGCAGCGCGGTGTCGTACGCTGTTTCCAAAGCCAGCAGCGCGCCGCCGAACGCGAGCCAGGCGTAGCCCGAGAGCAGGCACACGGCGATGTAGCGCGGCAAGCCGCGCTGGCGCACGGTGACGCGCGCGAGGTCGTAGGCGAACAGCCACAGCGCGAGGAGTACGAGCACCACGCCCAGCACGCGCGGCAGGAGCGGCGCGGCGAGCAAGGCCGCGGCAAGCACCATGAAGGCGTTGCGTGCGAGTGCGCCGCGCTTCAGATATCTCGACAGCTCCAGCCGCTCGCCGCCGATGGTGAGCGCGAAGAACGCGATCCACCACGGTACCGCCGGCAGCGCGGCGAACAAAGACAGGTTGCCCGCCAGCCAGGCGATCGCCCCCGCGGCGAGCGTCGCCATCTCGAGCGAAGGCTGGCGCGAGAGCACCGCGAGGCTCGCGGCCACCAGCACCACCGCGGCGAGCGCGAGCAGCGCGAATCCCGGCGCGGCGAAGCCGAACACGAGGCACAGCCCGCCGAGCCCGCTCGCGAGCGGCGCCGCGTAGGCCCACCGCCGCCCGAGCGCCACCGCGCGCTCCAGCCCGATCACGGTGCCGAGGAACCCCGACACCATGAGCGCGCCGTGCAGCGCGATCGCGCCCGCGGGGGCCGGAATCGACGCGCCCAGGCGCGCGAGCCCGCCCGCCACGCCGAGGGCGAGCGAAGCAAAGCCCAGGACGAGAAGCGGGAGCCGGTAAATGGGGACTGTCCCCATTTACGTCCAACCGAACTTTTGTTGCGCGCCCGCGCTCATGCGCTCGGGCGTCCACGGCGGGTCCCACACCAACTCCACCTGCACGTCGGTGTCCGCCGGCGCGAGCGCGCGGATCGCCGCCGTGGCCTCGTCGACGAGGTAAGGCGCCGCCGGGCACGCGGGCGAGGTCATCGTCATCTGCACGCGCACGCACCCGGGCGCCGCCTGCACGCCGTACACGAGCCCGAGATCGACGATGCTCATGCCGGCCTCCGGATCCTCGACGCCGCCCAGGGCCTGCATCACTTCGGTTTCGTCCATCCGCCCAGTTAATCGCACCGCGTTGCGTGCGCCTTGATGTGCATCAATCGGTTGAGCCGGGTCAATTCGGCGCCGGCGCGACGC
>DASTTC010000032.1:0-4123 GCA_035760345.1 Burkholderiales bacterium
GCAGAGCCGCGCGCCCGAGGTCGTCACGGTGGAACTGTGGCAGCCGCCCGCGCCGGTCGCGCGCCCCGAGCCGCCGAAGGTCGAAGCCCCCAAGCCGGCTCCGCCGCCGCCGCCGCCGGCAAAGCCGGAGCCGCGCATCGAGAAGCCCGACATCGCGCTCAAGGAGCCACCCAAGCCCAAGCCCAAGCCCGAGCCGAAGCCCGCGCCGAAGCCGAAACCCGTGCCGGTGGCCAAGCCCGCGCCGCCGCCGCCCGACGAGACGCACGCGCAGCAGCTGTTCGCGCAGGCTCTCGAGCGCGAGGAGCAGCGGCGCGCCGCCGAGCGCGAGCGCCAGGCGATCAAGAACCAGCTGGCGCGCGAGGCGCAGTCCGCAAAGGACCGCGCTTTGCAGACCTGGATCGACAAGATCCGCGCGAAGATCAAGGGCAACATCCCCCCGATGCCCGAGGTTAAGGACAATCCGGAGGCGCTGGTGCTGGTGACGCAACTACCCTCAGGCGACGTGCTGGAGGCAAAGCTCGTCATCTCGAGCGGACACTCGGCGTACGACGACGCCGTGCTGCGCGCGATCATCAAGGCCTCACCGTTGCCTAAGCCCGACACCGCGGGCATGTTCGAGCGCGAGCTGAAGCTCACGTTCCGGCTCAAGGACTGAAATATAATCGGGCCGATGCGAATCCTCCTCGCGGCAGTGCTTGGTCTTGTCGCCGCGTTTTCGGCCCACGCGCAGCTCTCGATCGAGATCACCGGCACGGGCGCGCAGCGCATCCCGATCGCCGTCGCGCCGCTTGCCGGAGAAGCGGCGCTGCTGGATGCTTCCGGCGCGACGCTCAGCGCGATCGTGCGCGCGGACCTGGAGCGCAGCGGCCTGTTCCGCGGCCTGGAAGTGCCGCGGCTGGTGCCGCAGCCGACGGAGAGCTCGAGGGTCAATTACGCCGAGTGGCGCTCGCGGCTGGCCGATGCGCTGGTGCTGGGCTCGGTCGCGGGGGGGCGCTCCGACGGGCGCTTCGAGGTGCGCTTTCGCCTGTACGACGTGGTGAAGCAGTCGGCAATCGGCGGCGTCGCCTACACGTTGTCGCGCGACCAGGTGCGCGCCACCGCGCATCGCATCGCCGACTACGTCTACGAGAAGCTCACGGGCGAGAAGGGCGTGTTCTCCACGCGCATCGCCTACGTCGTGAAGCGCGGCGAGCGCTTCGAGCTGCAGGTGGCGGACGCCGACGGCGCCAACGAGCAGGCGATGCTGGTGTCCAATGAGCCGATCATCTCGCCCGCCTGGTCGCCCGACGGGCGGCGCATCGCGTACGTGTCGTTCCAGAACAAGAAGCCCATCGTGTACGTGCAGGACATCGAGGTGCCCAAGCAGCTCATCGTGGCGAACTTCAAGGGCTCGAATTCGGCGCCGGCCTGGTCGCCCGACGGATCGAGCCTGGCAGTGGCGTTGACGCGCGACGGCACCTCGCAGATCTATCTCATCAATCCGGACGGCAGCAATCCGCGCCGGCTGACGCGTACCGCCGGCATCGACACCGAGCCCGCGTTTTCGCCCGACGGCCGGTGGATCTACTTCACGTCCGATCGCGGCGGCAGCCCGCAGATCTACCGCATGTCCGCCACGGGCGCCGATGCGCAGCGCATCACCTTCGAAGGCGGCTACAACGTCTCGCCGCGCGTCAGTCCCGACGGCAACAGCCTGGCGTATGTGACGCGCAACAGCGGCAAGTTCCAGGTCGCGCTGCTCGATCTGGGCACGCGCCAGATGCAGATGCTGAGCGACAGCGACCTGGACGAATCGCCCAGCTTCGCGCCCAATGGCCGGCAGATCCTGCTGGCGACGATCGTCGGCGGGCGGGGCGTGCTCACGGCAGTGTCCGCCGATGGGCGCGTCAAGCAACGCCTCACCGTCTCGGCCGGCGATGTACGCGAGCCGGCCTGGGGACCCTTGATTCCATGAGAAGGAGATCGACCATGCGAGCCCTTTGGACCCTCGTCATCGCTTCGGCGCTCGCCGCTTGCGCCACCACCGAGACGCCGCAGACGCAACCCCCCGCAGGGGTCGAAGACCGCGCGCCGGGCACGGCGCCGTCCGGCCCCGGCACGCAGGGCGTGCCGCCCAAGCCCGTCACCGGTGTCGACCTGACCGGCGGCAGGCCCGCGACATCGCAGGCCGATCCACTGCGTGATCCCGCGAGCATCCTTTCGCAGCGCTCCGTGTACTACGATTTCGACAAGTACGACATCAAGGACGACTACAAGCCGATGATCGAGGCGCATGCCAGGTACCTGCGCGAGAACGGCCGCATCAAGATGCTGATCCAGGGCAACACCGACGAACGCGGCAGCCGCGAGTACAACATCGCCCTGGGCCAGCGGCGCGCCGAGGGCGTGAAGCGCATGCTGATGCTCCTCGGCACGCGCGAGGAGCAGCTCGAGGCGGTGAGCCTGGGCGAGGAAAAGCCCAAGGAGGTCGGCCACACGGAAGAAGCGTGGGCGAGGAACCGCCGTAGCGACATGCTGTACCCGGGCGAGTACTGACATGGGCCCGGTGCGCGGCCTGGCCGCGGCGCTGGTCATCGCCTGGACGGGCGCCGCGCACGCGCAGCTGTTTGGCGGCGATACGCAGGCGCGCCAGCGCATCGAGGAGGTGCGCACGGACGTGCTGCTGCAGCTGCAGCAGATGGAGCAGAAGCTCGGCGAGCGCATGAAGTCGCTCGAGGCGACCTCGGTCGAGCGGCGCGCGATCCTCGATCTCGCCGGGCAGCTCGAGGCGATGCGCTCGGAGCTCGCGCGCTCGCGCGGCCAGATCGAGGTGCTCGTGCACCAGATGGAGCTCGCCGAGAAGCGGCAGAAGGACTTGTACGTCGACATCGATACGCGGCTGCGCAAGCTCGAGCAGGGCGCCGAGCAGCAGGCGGCGGTCGCGGCCAGGCCCGCCGCGGACGCCGGGCCGTCGGAAGAGGAAAAGCGCGCCTACGAGGGCGCGCTCAACCAGTTCAAGGTGGGCAACTACTCATCGGCGATCGACCTGTTGTCGCAGCTGCTCGCGAAGTACCCGAACGGCAAGCTTGCCCCCAACGCCCAGTACTGGATCGGCATGGGCTACTCGGGCCGGCGCGACTATCGCAATGCGATCGGCGCGCTGCAGAAAGTAATCGCGCAGTGGCCGCTCGACCCCAAGGCCGCCGATTCGATGCTGTCCATCGCGAGCGCCCAGGAGGCGATGGGCGACGTCAAGTCGGCGCAGGCGACGCTGCAGGACGTGCTGTCGAAATACCCCGGCAGCACCGCCGCCGACCAGGCGCGCCTGCGCCTGCAGCAGTCGGTCAAGCGCTGAAGGCCGTCGTCCTCGTTTCGGGCGGGCTGGATTCCGCCACCACGCTGGCGTGGGCGCGGCGCGAGGGCTACGAGTGCTTCGCGCTCTCGGTGGACTACGGCCAGCGGCACGGCGCGGAGCTCGAAGCGGCGGCGCGCGTGGCGCAGCGTCTGGGGGCTGTCGAGCACCGGGTGGTGAAGCTGGATCTCGCGCAGTTCGGCGGATCGGCGCTGACGGACAAGGGCATCGAAGTGCCCGACCAAGGGGTGAAGGCGGGCATCCCCGTTACCTACGTTCCCGCGAGGAACACGAACCTGCTTTCCCTCGCCCTGGCATGGGCGGAAGTGCTCGGGGCTCAGCACATCTTCATAGGCGCCAATGCGGTTGACTATTCGGGCTACCCCGATTGCCGTCCCGAGTACCTGAAGGCCTACGAGGCGATGGCGAACCTGGCGACGAAAGCCGCAGTGGAGGGGCGCAAGATCGCCATCCGCGCGCCGCTCATCGACCTGCCGAAGAAGGAGATCGTGAAGTTGGCGGTGGCGCTGGGGGTGGATCCGGCCGAAACCGTGACCTGCTATCAGCCGGATGCGGAGGGGCGCGCTTGCGGCGCGTGCGATGCATGCCGCATTCGAAAAAATGGGTTCGAGGACGCCGGAATTCCGGATGCGACGCGCTATGCGCGCTGATCTGCTGGCGAATCCGGCGCGAGGGCTGATAAAATCGCCCCCTTCCCATGGGGGCCGTTAGCTCAGCTGGTAGAGCAGCGGACTTTTAATCCGTTGGTCGGCGGTTCGAATCCGCCACGGC
>DASTTC010000033.1:0-3567 GCA_035760345.1 Burkholderiales bacterium
GTGGCGCGCGAAGGCTATGAGAGCGCCTCCGTCGACCGTATCGCCGAAGAGGCGGGTTTCAGCAAGGGTGCCTTTTACTCCAATTTCAACAGCAAGGAAGAGATCATCCTCGAGTTGCTGGAGACTCATTCGCTGCAGGACGTGAAGGAAATCGCCGAACTGCTCGGCGAGGAGACGGATCCGCAGGCGATGATCGAGATCATCAGCGACTGGGCTTTGATGCGTTCGACCGATCCCAGTTGGGGCCTGCTTGCGCTCGAACTGTTCCGCCGCGCGCGCCGCGACGCCACCTTTGGCGACCGCCACGCCACCCTGTTCCGGACCCAATGGCAGCGCCTCGGCGAGATCCTCTTGCAGATGTTCCCAGAGGGCGCAGCGCCCGCGGATCCGGAAACCCTGGGCGGCCTCGTTTTCGAGCTGACCTATGGTGCCGCCGCCAGTTTCAAGGCCGGGCCGACCGCCGGCGACCTAGTCAGGCTGGCCCTGACCGCGCTGCTGCGCGCCTATGGCGCACTGCCACAGAGCGTTAAGCCCTCTGCCTAGCGACATGCCCTGATTGCCTTCGCCACTGCTCACCAGTGGCACTGCGGGATCGGCACGCTGCGACCACGGCCGCAGTGCCGACCTAGCGTTATGTCGCGTTAGAGCCCGCGGGCCCTGAGCTGCGCATCCAGGCGCGGATACACTCGCCGCGCATTTGCTTCGAAGACCTGGTGCTTGTCCTGCGGCGAGATGGCGAGCGCATCGATATAGCGCCGGGTGTCGTCGAAATGGTGGCCGGTCTCGGGGTCGAGGCCGCGCACCGCACCGATCATCTCCGAGCCGAACAGGATGTTGTCGATGTCGATCACCTCGAACAGCAGATCGATGCCCGGCTGGTGGTAGACGCAGGTGTCGAAGAACACATTCTTCATCACGTGGCCGGTCAGGGGTGGCTTGCTCAGCATGTCGGCCAGCCCGCGGTAGCGACCCCAGTGGTAGGGCACGGCGCCGCCGCCATGGGGAATGATCAGGCGCAACTCGGGAAAGTCGCTGAACAGGTCGCCCTGCAGCAACTGCATGAAGGCCGTGGTGTCGGCGTTGATGTAATGCGCGCCCGTGGTGTGGAAGCAGGCGTTGCATGAGCCGGAAACGTGGATCATCGCCGGCACATCGAGTTCGATCATCTTCTCGAAGAGGGGATACCAGGCGCGATCGGTCAGCGGTGGCGCGGTCCAGTGGCCTCCCGACGGGTCGGGGTTGAGGTTGCAGCCGACGAAGCCCAATTCCTTGACGCAGCGCTCCAGCTCGTGGATCGAGTGGGCGATGGGCACGCCCGGAGACTGCGGCAACTGGCAGACACCGAAGAAGTGCTGGGGAAACAGAGCGACTATCCGCGCGATCAGGTCGTTGCTGGCGCGCGTCCAGGCCAGGCTGATGCTCTCGTCGCCGACATGGTGGCCCATGCCGGCGGCGCGGGGCGAAAACACTGTCATGTCGATGCCGCGCTGTTGCAGCAGGCGTAGCTGGTTGTCTTCGATCGAGGCGCGAATCTCGTCGTCGCCGATCCCCGGGTAGAGGGGCGGCGTCCCCGCCCGGTCCTGGGCGTAGCGGACTTGCGCCTGGCGAAAGGCATGATGCTGTTGCGGTTCGGTCGTGTAGTGGCAGTGGCAGTCGATGATCATGGGTGCTCTCTTCGTCTGGTGCTCGGCAATTCGCAGTGTTCTTGCTAGCAGGCGCCCCGGGGCGGCCTGCGCCCTGAAAGGCCTGCCCGCAGCGGGCATCGCGTGCTGGTGAGATATTGACATCCCTTAAGGTATCTGAATACCTTTAAGTATCAGTTCGAGGTTCGGGATTGTCAACGGCCGCGCGAGTTCCGCGCGCAAGGCGGGCGGCGCGGCCACATAGATCGATAAAACTATGGAGTAAGCCGCTAATGAGTCGAGTTCACCGCTACCGAGTCACTCTCGCGCCGCTGCTGGAGGCGGCGAGCGATGACGGCGAAGCCGCGCCGGCGCTGGTATTCACCCATCACAACCATGACGACCTGGTGCAGATCGCCGAGCGAGTTCGCCAGGCGAGCGGTCTCGATGCGGATTCGGCCGCCGCCACTGCGGTGGGCTTGAAGCTGCTCGGCGGGGTCATGCTCAGCGAGCGTGACAACCCGCTGTTCGACGGTCTGCGCCAGCCGCTGCGCGAGTTCATTCAGACACTGAAGGCGTTGAGCAAGCGCGGCTGACGGCCGAGCGCGCAGGGGCAGGGAATGGTCTCGGGTGAAAATATACTAAGTGGTACTTGAATACTTTATGGTCTGTTAATACTATCGGTAGCAGATGCCGCGACAGGTCTACGCAATGAATGCCGAGCCTGGCATCTGGCTCGGCAGCTCCGACGCAGCTTGCGTCGGCCACGGCCAATATAAAGCCGGGACGACTCCATTCACCCGTCTCTGGCCCAACAACAGGAAGCATGCAATGGCAATCGTAGTGACGAACGTGCGTCGAACGGACGAGCGGCTAGTGCTCGGTCTCGGCGAATTGGGTGTGGCCACCGTGCATGAGGCGCAGGGCCGCAAAGGGCTGCTGGCTTCTCACCTGCGGCCTATCTATCGCTCGGCGAAGATCGCCGGCAACGCCCTGACCTGCGAAGTCGCGCCGGGGGACAACTGGATGATCCACGTGGCGGTCGAGCAGGCCCGGCCTGGCGACATCCTGATCGTCGTGCCGACTTCGCCCTGCGAGGACGGCTATTTCGGCGATCTGCTCGGCGCCGCATGCAAGGCGCGCGGCGTGCGGGGGCTGGTGATCGATGCCGGGGTGCGCGATGTCGCCACCCTCACCGAGATGGGTTTCCCGGTCTGGTCGAAGGCGATCTCGGCGCAAGGGACGGTCAAGGAAACCTTGGCCAACGTCCAGGTTCCGGTGGTCTGTGGCGGTGTGTTGATTCATCCCGGGGACGTGATAGTCGCCGATGACGACGGGGTCTGTGTCGTGCCGCATGCCCAGGCCGAGCGCGTGCTGGGCATCGCGCGGTTGCGCGAGGCCGACGAAGGCGAAAAGCGCCGTCGCTACGAGGCTGGCGAGCTCAGCCTCGACCTGAACGACATGCGCCCGCGCTTGGCGCAGAAGGGTTTGAAGTATGTCGTGTTCGGTTCCGAAGGATAGAGCGCAGAGGGATTTGCTCGGTCTGCATTTGTTCACCTTTTCCCAACCTCTCGGAGTACGCATTGATGGACGCCTTTAAATCACCCCTGATGCTGGCCGGTCGCATGCTGCTGGCACTGCTGTTCCTCCTGGCAGGGATCGACAAGCTGGCGGACATCGCCGGCACCGCGGGCTATATCGCCAGCGTCGGGTTGCCGGCGGCGACCCCCTTGGCCGTGCTGTCCGGCGTTTTCGAAGTTCTCGCTGCCCTGGCTCTTGCCGTGGGTTGGCAGGCGCGCTGGGCGGCGCTGAGTTTGGCGCTGTTCACCCTGCTGACCAACGTGCTGTTCCATAACTATTGGGCGTTACCGGACGCTGAGGTGTACATGGCGCAGATCAAGTTCATGAAGAACCTCTCCATCGTCGGCGGCATGCTGGTCGTTGC
>DASTTC010000034.1:0-5171 GCA_035760345.1 Burkholderiales bacterium
GCGCGTGCTGCGCGCCGTGCAGATCGTGGTCGACGAGGGCCTCGCGCAGCCCACGCTGATCGGGCGCCCGCAGGTCATCGAGCAGCGCGCCGAGCGCCTGGGCTTGCGCATTCGCCCGGGGCGGGAGTTCGATCTGGTCAATCCCGAGCTCGACCCGCGCTACCGGGATTACTGGAGGACCTACCACGCGCTGACCGAGCGCAGGGGCGTCTCGCCCGAGTACGCCAAGCTGGAGATGCGTCGCAGGAACACGCTCATCGGCGCCATGCTGATGTACAAGGGGGAAGCCGACGGCATGCTGTGCGGCACCTTCGGCACGCACGACCTGCACCTGCATTACGTCGACCAGGTGATCGGCCTGCTGCCCGGCATCCGGCACTACGCGGCGATGAACGCGCTGGTGATGACCAACCGGACGGTGTTCATCTGCGATACCTATGTGACGCCCGACCCGGACGCCGAGCACATCGCCGAGATGACGATGCTGGCGGCCGACGAACTGAAGCGCTTCGGCCTCACCCCCAAGGTGGCCCTGCTGTCGGCCTCCAACTTCGGCTCCCTGGACCTGCCCTCGGCGCGCAAGATGCAGCGCGCGCTCGCCCTGCTGCGCGAGCGCGCCCCCGAGCTGCAGGTCGAAGGCGAGATGCACGGCGATGCCGCGCTGTCCGAGGAGATCCGCCTGAAACTGTTTCCCAACTCGCGCTTGCGCGGTCCGGCGAACCTGCTCGTCATGCCGACGCTGGACGCGGCCAACATCGCCTTCAACCTGCTCAAGACCGCCGCCGGCGATGGCGTCACCATCGGGCCGATCCTGCTCGGCGCGGCGCGCGCCGTGCACATCCTCACGCCGTCGGCCACGGTGCGGCGCATCGTCAACATGACCGCGCTCACCGTGGTGGACGTCAACGCGCCGCGCGCGGGCGTGGAGCCGAGCCTGTTCTAGGCGCCATGAAGCCGCGTGCCGGCCTGGTGCTGACGGGGGGCGGGGCGCGCGCGGCCTACCAGGTGGGCGTGCTGAAGGCGGTGCGCGATATCCTCGGCAACCCGGCGCGCAATCCGTTCCCGATCCTTTGCGGCACCTCCGCCGGCGCGATCAACGCCGCGACCCTCGCAGTGCATGCCGACGACTACAGCCGCGCGGTGGCCGAGCTGCTCGAGGTCTGGGAGCACATGCGCTGCGATCACGTGTATCGCACCGACTTTCCCCACATCATGAAAAGCGGGGCGCGCTGGCTGCTGTCGATGATGCTCGTGTCGCGCAGCAACCCGGTGTCCCTGCTGGACAACGCGCCGCTGCGCCGGATGCTGGAAAAGGGGCTGGCCTTCGAGCGCATCCAGCAGCACATCGACGCCGGCGCGCTGTACGCGGTCTGCGTCACCGCATCCGGTTACACCAGCGGGCAGAGCGTGTCGTTCTTCCAGGGGGGCTCGGGCCAGGAAGGCTGGGAGCGCAACCAGCGCATCGGCGCGGCGGTGGTGCTGCAGCACGAGTACCTGCTCGCCTCGTCCGCGCTGCCGTTCATCTTCCCGGCGGTCAAGTTGCATCGCGAATACTTCGGCGACGGCTCGATGCGCCAGATCGCGCCGGTGAGCCCGGCGCTGCACCTGGGCGCGGACCGCGTGCTGATCATCGGCACCGGCCGCCAGACGCTGGAGCAGGCGCGCGCGCGCTCCAACATTTATCCGTCCCTCGCGCAGATCGCCGGGCATGCGCTCAATTCCATTTTCCTGGACAGCCTGGCGGTGGACATCGAGCGGCTGGAGCGCATCAACCGCACGGTGAGCCTGGTCCCGCCGGAGCGGCTGGAGGGCGCCAAGCTGCGGCTGCGACCGGTGAAAGTGCTGTTCATCACCCCGTCGCAGCCCATCGAGCGCATCGCAGCGCGCTTCATCCATGACCTGCCGCGCAGCGTGCGCTTGCTCCTGCGGCCGACCGGGGCGCTGGCGCGCTCGGGGTCGAACCTCGCGAGCTACCTGCTGTTCGAAGAGTCCTTCTGCCGTGCGCTCATCGACCTGGGCTACCAGGACACGATGGCGCGCGAGGCCGAGGTGCGGGACTTCTTTCCGGCAAACTGAGGCGATCCATGGCAGACTCGACTCCCCCGCAGGACCCCTTTGAAGCGTTCCGGCGCCTTTGGGGGCCGCTCGGGCTGCCGGTGCCCGGCATGGCGGTGCCGACGCTGGACCCGAAGGAAGTGGACAAACGCCTCGCCGAGTTGCGCTCGGTGGCGTCGTGGCTGCAGGTCAACCTGAACATGGTGAACCTGGCCATCCAGGGCCTCGAAATGCAGCGCGCCGCGCTGCTCGCCATGGGGGCCGGGGCCGAGCCCGGCACACTGCCGGGCGCCGGTGCCGCGGGCAACCTGCCGTGGCCCTGGGCGATGATGCAGCAGGCGATGGGCGGCCCGCCGCCGGCAGGCGGTGCGGCGGCGCCGGAACAAGCGCCGGAAGCACCGCAGCAACCGAAGGAACCGAAGCAATAGATTCGCTTTCAAGAGGAGAACGACGCAATGACCAAGGCAGTGAGATTTCACAAGACCGGCGGGCCCGAAGTGCTGCAAATGGAAGACGTGCAGGTGGGCGAGCCGGGGCAGGGCCAGGTGCGCATCCGCCATACGGCGATCGGCGTCAACTTCATCGACACCTACCAGCGCTCGGGCCTGTACCCGATGCAGCTGCCGCAGACCGCGGGCAACGAAGGCGCGGGGGTCGTAGAGCAGGTGGGGTCGGGGGTTACGACCCTCAAAGTCGGCGACCGGGTGGCCTACACCGGCCAGGTCGGCTCGTATTGCACCGAGCGCCTGGTCCCTGCCGACCGCATGGTCAGGATTCCCGAGGGCATCAGCGACGAGCAAGCCGCCTCGATGATGTTGAAAGGCATGACCGTGCAGTACCTGATCCACCGCACCTACCCGGTGAAGGCCGGCGACACGGTGCTGTGGCACGCGGCGGCCGGCGGCGTCGGCATGATCGCCTGCCAGTGGCTGAAGGCGCTCGGCGTCACCGTCATCGGCACGGTCGGCTCGGCGGACAAGGCGAAGCTCGCCAAGGCGCACGGCGCCGAGCACGTCATCGACTATTCGAAGGAGAATTTCGTCGAGCGCGTGAAGGAGATCACCGGCGGCAAGAAAGTGCCGGTGGTGTACGACTCGGTCGGCAAGAGCACCTGGGAAGGGTCGCTGGATTGCCTGCAGCCGCTGGGGACCTGGGTCCTGTTCGGCAACGCTTCCGGCGCGGTGCCGCCGCTCAACACGCAGCTGCTGGCGCAAAAGGGGTCGCTCTACATGACGCGTCCCACGCTCGTTACCTACGTCGCCGCGCGTGCGGACCTCGAGGCGCGCTCGAAGTCGCTGTTCGACATCGTGAAATCGGGCAAGGTGAAGATCGAGATCTCGGCGCGCTACAAGCTCGCCGACGTGGCGAAATGCCACACCGACCTCGAGGGCCGCAAGACCACCGGCTCGGTGATCCTGCTGCCGTAGGGTGGGCCTTCGGCCCACCCTACCCGGTACGGAATGACAAACGCCGCCCGCGGGCGGCGTTTGTCGCTTGCGAGCAGGGGCAGTCCGCTACATGACGCCCAGCATCTTCTTGGCCTTGTTCAGGGCGGCTTCGGATTCGCTGTGCTTGCCCGCCTTGTGAAAGGCTTCGCCGTCGGCGCGCAGCTTCTTCACCTCGGCCATTTGCGAGGCGCTCAGCTTGGCCGACGGCAGCGCCGCGTCGACCTGCTTCCACAATTTCGGACAGCTTGCGGCGACGGCCATCGAGCTGAAAAGGGCCAGGACGGTGAGCAACGCTACTCGTTTCATTTTGGTTCTCCGTGATCGGGTTGTGGGGCCGGGACCGATTATCATCCCGACTGCAGCGCAAACACCAGCACATGCCATCCCATTCCCGATGCGGGCGACGCTGATCCACGACAACCCGGTGGCGCTCGATCCTGCCTGGCTGCGGCGGCGCTTCGCCGCCGGCGGGCGGGTGGAGATGCTCTACGGCGACCAGGGCATGGATGCCGAGCGCGCCGCCGCGCGGCGCGCCGCGTCCGTCCTGGTGCCGATCGTCACCCGGCCCGAGCAGCTGACGGTGCTGTTCACGCGGCGTACCGCGCACCTGAAGAACCATTCGGGCCAGATCTCCTTCCCGGGCGGCGGCGTGGAGCCGGGCGATCCGCACCCCGAGGCAACGGCCCTGCGCGAAGCGCGCGAGGAGGTCGGCCTCGACCCCTCGTGCGTGGAGCTGCTCGGGCGGCTCTCGGACTACCACACGCGCACTGATTTCCGCGTCACGCCCGTGGTGGGGCTGGTGACGCCGCCTTTCGAGCTGCGCCTGGATGCGCACGAGGTGGACGAGGTGTTCGAAGTGCCGCTGTCTTTCCTGCTCGACCCGGCCAACCACCAGCGCCACGCGCGCGAGTTCCGGGGTCGCAGCGTGCCGTACTACGCGATCCCGTATCGCGACTACTACATCTGGGGCGCCACCGCCGGCATGCTCGTCAATCTGTACCGGTACCTCGCGCAGGAGGCGCCATGAACGTGCTCGCGGCCATCGCCGCGCTGCTGCTCGAGCAGTGGCGGCCGCTCGGGGATCGCAAGGCGTACTTCTCGCTGCTCGCGGCCTGGGCCGGCTGGATGGAGCGCTCCTTCAACGCCGGCGAATCGCGCCACGGGCTGATCGCCTGGCTGGTGGCCGTGCTGCCGCCGCTCGCGGCTGCCCTGGCCCTGTACTGGCTTTTGCTCTGGGTGAGTCCGCTGCTCGCGCTGGCCTTCAACGTGGCGGCGCTGTACTTCACGCTGGGCTTTCGCCAGTTCAGCCACTACTTCACCGACCTGCAGCTCGCCATCCGCGCGGGCGACCTGGAGCGCGCGCGCGAACTGCTCGGCGCCTGGCGCGGCGAACCCGCGCAGCATCGCAGCCGCGAGGAAGTGATCCGGCTCGCGCTGGAGGAGGCGCTGGTGGCCTCGCATCGCCACGTGTTCGGGGTACTGTTCTGGTTCGTGCTGCTGCCCGGCCCGAGCGGGGCCATCCTGTACCGGCTTGCCGTTTACCTGCGCCGGCGCTGGCAAGGCCTGGGCGCGTTCGGTGCGTTTGCCGAGCGTGCCTGCGGGCTGCTCGAGTGGCCCGCCGTGCGCGTCACCGCGGCGTCCTTTGCCGTGGTGGGCGATTTCGAGGAT
>DASTTC010000035.1:0-2395 GCA_035760345.1 Burkholderiales bacterium
CAGCGGCACCCAGCGCAGCGACGGCGGTTTCGAGCTGCTGATCGAGCGGGCGTGACGGCGGGTTGACGGCGCTGGCGAGCGTCCGTCACCCGCCCAGGCGCAGCCGCTCCAGGTCGGGGATGCGCACGCTGCGGCCCTGGATCTCCACGAGGCCCGCGTTGCCGAGCTCGTGCAGGATGCGCGAGAAGTGCTCGGGGGTCATGTTGAGGCGCGAGGCGATGACGCTCTTGCCCGGCGTGAGGTGCACCTCGGCCGCGCCGCCGTTGGCGCTCTCGGGCACCTCGGCGAGCAGGTAGCCGATGACGCGCTCGTGGCTGGAGCGCAGGGTGTAGGCCTCGACGTCGCGCACCAGGCCGTGCAGCCGCCGCGACAGGCCCGAGAGCATGCGCAGCGCGAAGCCCGGGTCGCGCTGCAGCTCATCGAGCACGGTGCGCCGCGCGACGTGCAGCAGCATCGAGTCGGCGAGCGCTTGCGCGAAAACGATGTAGGGCTTGTCGAGGAACATCAGCGCCTCGCCGAAGCTCTGCCCGGGGCGCACGATCTCGATCACCTTCTCCACGCCCTGCGGCGAGGTGAAGCCGAGCTTCACCTGCCCGTAGACCACCACGTGAAAGCCGGTACAGGGGTCGCCGGTGTGGCACAGGGTCTGGCCTTTCTCGGCGTGCAGCGGCAGCGTGGTGGCGGCGATGCGGTCGAGCTCCTGCGCGCTCATCTCGCTGAACATCGGCAGGTTGGCGAGGAACGCCTGGATCTTGATGGCGGGGTGGCGCTTGCTCATGGCTCAGGGTCCATGAGGCCTAGGGTGCCGTGCCCGGCGCGGCGCACCTTTAACCTAGGTCAAATGTGCAGCAGCCACCGTGTGGAATTCGTGCGCAACCCGGCTGGCGAGGATCAGGTCCCGGCTGGCCCGCGCCCGCCGGCCGCTGCCGCGTACCCCCGTCACGCATTCGTGCGCTTCAAACGGCGCCTTCACGTCCATCGATACCCAGTCGACGAGCGGCAGCACCTCGGCCAGGCGCCGCGGCACGATGCCGGCGGTGTGCAGCCCGATGAGAAAACCCATGCCTTTGACTTCCGCCATCGCCTGCTTCAACGCGGATTGTTGCGTCGGCTCGCCGCCGCTGAACACCACCGCGTCGAGCAGGCCGCGGCGCCTTGCCAGGAAGGCGAGCACGTCGCGCCAGGCAATCTGCGTGCGGCCGCGCGCCGGCTGCAGCTCGTGGTTGTGGCAGTAGCCGCAGCGCCAGGCGCAGCCCTGGCAGAACACCACCGCGGCGAGCTTGCCGGGGTAGTCGCTCGCCGAGCAGCGCGTCAGGCCGCCAATGCGGAGCACTTCTCCTCCTCGAAGAAGCGCCGCTCGTGGAACTCGCCCTGCTTGCCCTTGTTGAAGGAAGACACCGGGCGGTGGTAGCCCATGACGCGCGTCCAGATCTCGCAGGCCGCCTGGCACCGCGGGCAGGTCTCGTGCTCCCCTTGCAGGTAGCCGTGGCTCGGGCAGATGGAGAACGTGGGCGTCACCGTGAGGTAGGGCAGCCGGAAGCGCGAGAGCGCGCGGCGCACCAGCGTCTTGCACGCCTCGGCTGAGCTCACGCGCTCGGTCATGTACAGGTGCAGCACCGTGCCGCCGGTGTACTTCGCCTGCAGCGCTTCCTGCCTCTCGAGCGCCTCGAACGGATCGTCGGTGAAGCCCACCGGCAGTTGCGACGAGTTGGTGTAGTAGGGCAACTCGGCGGTGCCCGCCTGCAGGATGCCGGGGAATCGCTTGCGGTCTTCCTTGGCGAAGCGGTAGGTGGTGCCCTCGGCCGGCGTCGCCTCGAGGTTGTAGAGGTGGCCGCTGGCCTCCTGGAACTCGACCATGCGCGCGCGCACGTGATCCAGCAGCCGGCAGGCGAACGCGTGCCCCCAGTCGCTGGTGATGTCGTGCTCGCCGCCGGTGAAGTTGCGGACCATCTCGTTCAGCCCGTTCACGCCGAGGGTGGCGAAGTGGTTGCGCAGCGTGCCGAGGTAGCGCCGGGTGTAGGGAAACAGGCCCGCGTCGATGTGGCGCTGGATCACCTTGCGCTTGATCTCGAGACTTGCGCGGCCGATGTCGAGGAGCTGGTCCAGTCGTGCGAACAGATTTTCTTCATCGCCCTTGAACCGGAAACCCAGCCGGGCACAGTTGATCGTGACGACGCCCACCGAACCCGTCTGCTCGGCCGAGCCGAACAGGCCGTTGCCGCGCTTGAGCAGCTCGCGCAGATCCAACTGCAGGCGGCAGCACATCGAGCGCACCATGTTCGGCTCGAGGTCGGAGTTCACGAAGTTCTGGAAATAGGGCAGGCCGTACTTCGCCGTCATGGCGAACAGCTCGCCCGTGAGCGGGCCGTCCCAGTCGAAGTCCTTGGTGATGTTG
>DASTTC010000036.1:0-10879 GCA_035760345.1 Burkholderiales bacterium
GGGCCGCCCAACTGGACCAGCTTCCGCGAGTTCTGGAAGATGTTCTACGACGAAGGCGCGGTGGTGGTGGCCTCGACCTACTCCAAGGTGGGCGGCGTGTACGACTTCGGCTTCCGCCACGACCCCGAGCATCCGCTCGAGTCGCTCGCCGAATACTGCCTGGGCTGCTACACCAACCTCAACTTTCCGCAGCGCATCGACATGATCTGCAAGTACCTGGACGAGTACCAGGCGGACGGCCTCCTGATCAACTCGATCAAGAGCTGCAACAGCTTCTCCGCGGGACAGTTGCTTATCCTGCGGGAAGTCGAGCGGCGCACCGGCAAGCCCGCGGCGTTCATCGAGTCGGACCTCGTCGATCCGCGCTACTTCTCGGCGGCCAACATCAAGAACCGGCTGGAGAGCTATTTCCAGATGGTGAAGCAAAAGCGCGCTGCCGGCGGCGGCGGCGCCCGCCCGGCCCTGCCGCCCGTCGTTCCCGCCGCGCACTGAGGAGGCCGCCATGCGCTGCTTCATCGGCATCGACCTGGGATCGACCACCACCAAGGCGGTGGTGATCGACGAGTCGCAGCGCGTGCTCGGGCGCGGCATCACCAACTCGCGCTCCAACTACGACACCGCGGCGACCATCGCCAAGCAGGAGGCGCTGCTCTCGGCGCGCTTCCTCCTGTTCCGCGAGGCACTCGGCACCAGCGGCGCGCTCAACGGCGGGCTGGATCAGTTTGTCGGCCAGCTGGAGCGCGACTTCCGCCTCGAGCAGTTCCTCGTGCAGCTCGCCGACCTCGAGCAAGTGTGCGCGAAGAGCGTCGCCGGCGCGCGCTTTGGCGAAGCCGAAAAGGCGGTGAGCGAGGCGCTGGTGCAGGTGTTTGCGCGCCTGCGCGAGGAAGCGCCGGCGCTGTTCGCGCCTGGCGCGCAGCGCAAGAGCGATTTTTTCCGCGACATCGCCGGCAGCCGCTACCTGGCGCTGAGCGAAGCGGTGGCGAAGGACGCCGGCCTGCGCTACGACTTCCTGCTCAACGTGTTCGACCGCTCGATCATCGAGGTCGAGAACCGGGTCTACCTCGACTCGCTCTCGCCGCACCTGCTGGCGGCGCTCAAGCGCACCTTCGAGGCGCTGCCGCAGACCGCGGCGCGCGGCGACGCGGTGCGCGCGCCGATCCAGGGGGTGCTCGACATGCCGCTCGAGGAGGCCTACGTGGTGGGCACCGGCTACGGCCGCGCGCGGCTGCCGTTCTCCAAGGAGCACGTGCGCTCGGAGATCCTGTGCCACGGCCTGGGCGCGCACGTCATGTACCCGCAGACCGCGACCGTGCTCGACATCGGCGGCCAGGACACCAAGGCGATCCAGGTCGACCCGCACGGCATCGTCGAGTCGTTCCAGATGAACGACCGCTGTGCTGCGGGCTGCGGGCGCTACCTCGGCTACATCGCCGACGAGATGAACATGGGGCTGCATGAGCTCGGGCCCCTGGCGATGAAATCGACCAAGACCGTGCGCATCAACTCGACCTGCACGGTGTTCGCCGGCGCCGAGCTGCGCGACCGGCTGTCCTTAGGGGAAAAGCGCGAGGACATCATGGCGGGCCTGCACCGCGCCATCATCCTGCGCGCGATGTCGATCCTGGCGCGCTCGGGCGGCGTGCGCAACGAATTCACCTTCACCGGCGGCGTCGCCAAGAACGAGGCCGCGGTCAAGTCGCTCAACGAGCTGATCGTGGAGAACTACGGCAAGGTCACCCTCAACATCGACCCCGACTCGATCTATACGGGGGCATTGGGCGGCGCGACCTTCGCCTGGCGCGCGGTGATGGAAGAGGGCAAGGCCATCGAGAAGCGGGAGACGGCATGAGCATCCACACGATCGGCATCGATATCGGCTCCGGCGTGGTGAAGACCGCACTGTTCCGTTCCGACGGCGGCAAGACCGAGTGGCTGGCCAGGCGCAGCGAGCGCATCCGCCGGCGCGATCCGATGGAGCTCGCGCGGCAGACCTACGACGAGGTGCTCGCCGAGGCCGGGCTCGCTGCCGAGGACGTCGCCTACACGGCGACCACGGGCGAGGGCGAGAACGTGAAGTTCGCCACCGGGCACTTCTACACCATGACCACGCACGCTCGCGGCGGCGTTTATCTCGAGCCCATGGCGCGGGCGGTGGTCGACATCGGCGCGCTGAATGGCCGGGCGATCTATGTAGACGAGCGCGGCAAGGTCTTGTCGTACAAGATGACCAGTCAGTGCGCCTCGGGGTCGGGGCAGTTCCTCGAGAACATCGCGCGCTATCTGGGGGTGGCGGTGGAGGAGATCGGGCGGCTGTCTCAGAGTTCGGAGAACCCGGAGAAGGTGAGCTCGATCTGCGCGGTGCTCGCCGAGACCGACGTCATCAACATGGTGTCCCGGGGGATTGCCACCCAGGACATCCTGAAAGGCATCCACCTGTCGATGGCCTCGCGGCTGGTGAAGCTGTTGAAAGTCACCGGCATCAAGAGCGGCACGGTGCTGCTCACCGGGGGCTTGGCGCTGGATGTCGGGCTTCTGGCTGCGCTGCGCGAGGAGCTGGTGAACGAGAAAGTCACCGGCATCACCGCGGTGAACCACCCGGATTCGATCTACGCGGGCGCCATCGGCGCTGCCTTGTGGGGCGCGTTCCGGCACGACAAGCTAAAGGAATTGCAGGCGCGCGTTGCGGCCTGAAAGGAGATCTCATGGCTTTGATGATCAACGAGACCTGCACGGCGTGCGACGCGTGCCTGCCGGAATGCCCGAACGAGGCGATCACCGCGGGGAACCCGATCTACGTCATCGATGCGTTGAAGTGCAGCGAGTGCGTGGGGGCGAAGGACGAGCCGCAGTGCCGGCTGGTGTGTCCGGTGAGCGATTGCATCGTGGACCATCCGGATTTCAGGGAGAGCCCGCAGGAGCTGCAGGCGAAGTACGAGTCGCTGCACGGGTAGGGTCTAGGCGTCGCCTTCGTCGCTTTCTGCCGCAAACAGGTGCTTGAAGTAGCGCTCGGGCGCGTTCAGGAAATCGCGCGTTATCCGATAGTGCTCCGTGTCCAGGTAGGCCACTTCCTCGATCGCGTCGCCATCCAGGCTGAACAACTTGGCGCCGGGGTAACTGAGCAGGATCGGCGAATGCGAGGCGATGAGGAACTGGGCATGGCCCGGCGTCTCGAGGTCGTGGATGATCTTCAGGAACGAGAGTTGCCGCTGCGGAGACAGCGCCGCTTCCGGCTCGTCGAGGAGGTAGAGGCCCTGTTCGAATCGGTTGCTGAACAGCGACAGGAAGGACTCGCCGTGCGATTGCGCGTGCAGTGACTTGCCGCCGTAGGCGCGCAGGTCCGACACCTGGTCGAGGTAGGTGGCGAAGTTGTAGAAGCTCTCGGCGCGCATGAAGAAGCCCTCGGTGATCCTGGGCAGCCAGGACAGGCGCAGGGCCTGCGCGAACTCGGAGCGCTCGACGAGCCCGCGCTGATGATCGTGGCTGCCGCCCTCCGGACTGAAGCCGCAGCATTCCGCGAGGGCTTCGAGCAGGGTGGACTTCCCGCTGCCGTTTTCTCCCACCAGAAACGTGACTCTTGCGTCGAGACGCAGGTCGATGCCGTTGCGAAAAGCGGGGATGCTGAAGGGGTAGCGGGTCGGGTCGGGGTGCTCTTCGAGCGTGCAGATCCGGCGGAGGAACGGCGCGCCGAAGGACGAGGAGGGCTTCCGGGGCGCTCTTCGGGCGTTCATGCCAGACTGCAATTCATAGCTTGGTGAGCAGCCGTTCGTCCTGGCGGCACGATCACGAGTTTGAACGCCTTGTAAGCCAGTGGGACAAGAGAATGCGAATGCCTCCCCAGTCGATGACGAGGGGCACCCACGCCGGCTACTGTGCCGCCCACCCACCGTCCACAGCTAGAGCATGCCCGGTAATGAACGACGCGGCGTCCGAGCACAGCCACACGACGCTCTCCGCAACCTCGTCCGCCGTCCCGAACCGTCCCACTGGCTCACGGGCCAAATACCGCCCTTCAAGTTCTGGCCTGCGGGCAAAAGCGCTCTCCAGCAGCGGGGTGCGGATAGCGCCAGGACAGACAGCATTGATCCGCATACCCTGCTGGGCATATTCCAGGGCGGCGGTCTTCGTTAGTCCCACCACACCATGCTTGCTCGCCGTATACGCCGCGGATGCGCCGCCGACGAGGCCCGCAATAGACGCCATGTTGACGATAGTGCCGCCACCCTGTGCAAGCATCCGAGGAATTTCGTACTTCATGCAGAGCCACACGCCTTTGAGGTTGATGCTGATTACCTGATCCCAGACCTCTTCTGGATGTTCGTGTGTAAGGCCTCCACCACGAACGATACCCGCATTGTTGCAAGCGCAGTCCAACCGGCCATAGCTTCCGAAGATCTTGTTGATCCCTGCTTCGACGTCTGACGCTTTTGACACGTCGAGGTGGACATAGATGGTTTCCACTCCGGTTTGCCTGACCATGGCCGCTGTTTCTTCACCACCTTCCACATTCACGTCAGCCACAATGACCTTTGCACCTACTCTTGCGAACGCAAGTGCGGTGGCTCTACCTATTCCTGAGCCTCCACCTGTGACGAGAGCGACCTTCCCATCCAACTGGCGTGTCATGTGACATTCTCCTTGCCGCGCGTTTGAGCCAGCTCGCACCAATGAGACCTAACGTTCGCTTGAGCGGAGCGGGGTACGAAGAAATAGGAAACACCGCGTCCCATCATCGCGTGATCTTCATCCGATTTGGTGGACACTTTCAGAGCGCCGATTGTGCATTAGGAAGCACCACCGACGATAGTGCACCACCGCGTCCGCATGATCAATCGACCACGGCCGGCGCACGCCGAGATCGAGCGGCGGGCGCACGTTGGCCAGCTCCTTCGTCCACGCCTGCACCGACGCGCGCGAGTCGGGATCCAGATCGCTCGGCTGCCACTCGAGCCCGGCCAGCGCGCGAGCGACATGGGCGACGTGCTGCCCCGTGTCGCTCCCAATCTCCAGCACGAGCCCCGAGCGCGGCAAAACGCGCCGCAGAGCGCCGAGGATCGGCTCCTTGTTGCGCCCCGCCGCGGAAGCGAAGAGGCGGTCCCTCAAAGCTTCATCACCTGCGCGCAATCAACGCCAGTCCCAGCGCCACCAGGACCATGCCGGAGAGCAGGCTGAACGAAAGCTGCTCGCCGAGCACCAGCATCCCCAGCAATACGCCCGCGACCGGCGAAACGAAGTTGAAGCTGATCATCACGCTCGGCGTGTAGCGGCGGATCAGGTAGAAGTTGACGGTGAACGCAAGCCCGGCGACCACGATCCCCTGGTAAAGAATCCCCGCCACCGGCGCAGGCCCGATGCTCTCCCAGCGGATCTCCTCCCAGGTCAAGGCCCCGGCAAGGAACAGCGGCAGCGAGAGCAGCATCTGCCACAGCGTCAACCGCACGTCGTTCACGCGACGCAGCACCCGCCCGCTCAACGCCAGGCGCAGGCCCAGGAGGCACGCGCTCGCCAGCACGATCCAGTCGCCCTCGACCCCCAGCTCGAGCGACGCGCCGCGCGTGAGCACGAGCGCGACGCCGAGGAACGCGACGGCCACGCCTGCGGCGCGCGCCACGCCCACCCGGTCGCCCGGAATCAGGAAATGGGCGAACAGCACGCCGAACAGGGGATTGGCCGAGATGAGCACGGCGCCGTTCGCCGCGCTCGTCGCCCCGAAGCCGACGTTCATGAGCCAGATCTGCAAGGTGAACAGCAAGCTGATCGCAATGAGCGCGTTCCATTCCCCGCGCTCGGGCGTCAGCGCAATGCGCGCGTAGCGCGCCCACGCGGCCACGCACAGGCACCCCAGCGCGAAGCGCAGGAAGCCGCTCCATAAAGGCGGGAAGGCCTCCAGCCCGAGCTTCACCGCCACGGGGTTGCCGCCCCAGAGCGTGTGGATGGCGAGGGCCGCGAGCACGGCGCGCGCGGGGATCGACCAGTTCAAGGTCGGGCGATTCTAGCTTGCGCTAGATCAAGGCCCGCGGCCGGCGACGGTGTAGCGTGGCCGATAACAAAGGAGACTCCATGACGGTCCTGCTCTGGCTCACCTTTCTCGCCGTTATCGTCCTCGTAGGCTACGGGCTGGCGAACGCCTGGCGGCACGTGTTGCACGACAAGGCGGCCCTGCCGCTGCACGGCATGCTAAGGCACCAGGGCCTCACCCTGGTGGAGGCGGGCGACGAGGTCGGCGTGGAAGCGCTCGCCTACGCGGCGCGCCGCTGCACCTTCTGCGGCTCCGGCGCCGACTGCCGGCAGCGGGTCGCCGCCGGCGAGCCCGCGCCCGCGGACTGCCCGAACAGCGGCCTGTTGGCGCGGCTCAGCCGGCCAGTGGCTTGACGAACGCGAGGCGCTGCGCCGGCGCGAAGCCCGCGCCGTAGAAAAAGCCCAGCAACTCGAGCGCACCCGCCTCGACCACGGTCTCGACGCGCTCGATGCGCAGCGCATCGAGGTTGAGGAACAGCTGCTGCATGAGCGCGTGGCCGACGCCGCGGTGCGCGTACTCGGGCGCCACGCCGAGCGTGTCGATCACCGCCACCGGCTCGGTGCGGCCGAAGTCGCCCAGGTCGGCGCGCGCCATGACGTAGCCGGCCATGATGCCGTCGATGCGCGCCGCGAGCGAGATGCGCACGCCGGTCTCGCGCAGCGCCTCGTCGAGCGCGTGCTGGACAAAGGCGCGGCGGTCGCGCCCCGTGACATGGCGATCGATGCGCACCACGTCCTCGATGTCCTTCGCCGTGAGCAGGCGCACGTCGGCGACATCGCGCGCGAGCTGTTCGAAGTCGCTGGCGTGCGGGGCGCTCCAGTCGTTCGGATCCCCGCGCTTGTCGCGCGCGGGCGATACGACGGATTCGGGCCGCGTGAGGAGCAGATTGTCCTTCAGCGCGCTATCGAGGACCAGGGCTGCGGAGAGCGCATAGCCCGTGGCGGCGAGGAAGCTCAGCATCGCGGAATCGCGCCAGGAGGCCGCGGTGCGCAGCTCGCTGATCGAGCGCTTGCGCGCTTCGTCTTCGAGCGCGGCGTGCAGCGCGCGGCCGACGCCTTGCCGCTGCGTGTGGGGTGCGACGCTGATCACCTCGAGCCGCAGACCGGGCCGCGTGCGCCCGAACTCGCCCTCCAGCACGCGCGCCAGGGCGTGGCCGACAAAATTCCGGCCCGAGACCGCCGCGAACTGCAGGTGCAGCTCGGGCTGGCGCAGCGCCGCGCCGAGGCGGCGCTCGAAGTAGGCGCGCCGCGTGCGCCCGGCGAGGGGCGCATCCAACGCCACCACGGAATCGAGGTCGCCGGGCGCGAGGCGCCGCAACTGCAGGGCGGGGGACTTGGGCGTCATGACGCGTAGGCGAGCTGCAGCTCGCGGTCGGCGTTGGCATCGAGCAGATCGTCGAGCGCGGGCAGCAGCGCCATCTCCTCCTTTTGCACGTGGCTGACCAGCCGCTCGGCGAGCTCGAAGGCGACCGGGCGCAGTTCGGGGCGCGGCGGATCGTCGCCCGCCAGCGCCATGAAGCGCGCGGCGGCGGCGCGGATGGCGGCATGCTCCTCGGTGAGCAGCTCCGCGATGTCGCCCTCGCCGGCGGCCACGAGCCGCGGGAACAGTTGCGTCTCCTCGAATTCGAAGTGGCGTGCGATCTCCCCGGCGAGCGCGGCGGCGGCCTCGCGCATCAGCGCCGCGTCGTGCGCGCCGGAGGCGAGGGACTGCTCGACGCGGCCCCACAGGGCGAGGGTCGCGGTGTGCTCTTCATGCAGTTGCCGGCTGATGGCGCGGTTGAATGTCATGGCGTCGAACCTTGAGGAGAACGTAAACGAAGAATGCGCCGTAGACGAGCGCGCCGCCAAGCCGGGCGGCGGCACCGGTTTCCAGCACGTGCAGCTTCATGGTCCCTTCTTACGTGGAAATCGACAATCCGGTACTGTGCAGCCTATTTGGGACCGGGGGAGCCTGACTTGATGTGCATCAAAAAATGTCGGCTCTGAAGGTGCGCCGGGCGCGCCCGGGCGACCTCGCGCAGGTAATCGCGATCGATGCGCGCGCGACCGGCCTCGCCAAGCCGGAGTACTGGGCAGGGATCCTGCGCCGCTACGGACGCGGCGCGCGCAGCCGGTTCCTGGTGGCCGAGGCGGACGGCCGCATCGTCGGCTACATCGTCGGCGAGGTGCGCGACTGGGAGTTCGGTTCGCCGCCCTGCGGCTGGGTGTTCGGCATCGGCGTACCGGCCGAGGTGCGCGAGGCGGGCGTAGCCACGCGGCTGCTGGAAGCGATCACAGCGGCGTTCCGGCGCCAGGGCGTCACGATCGTGCGCACGCTGATCGCGCGCGATAACCGCCTCGTGCTGTCGTTCTTTCGCAGCCAGGGCATGATGGCGGCGGCAGTGATCCCGCTGGAAAAGGACATCGGGTGAGGCTGCAGAAGAACACGCTGCTCGCGCTCTACAGCGTGCTCGAATTCGCGGCGCAGCCCGGGCGGCAGCTCTCGGTGGCCGACATCGCGGCAAGCCTCAAGGCTTCGCCGCACCACCTGGCCAAGGTGCTGCGCACGCTCGGCCGCGCGGGGCTGGTGGACTCGGTGCGCGGCGCGCGCGGCGGCTACCGTTTCGCCGCCAACGCACGGCGCACGACGCTGATGGACGTGATCGGGCTGTTCGAGGACGCCGGCGCCGCGCGCCCGCGCCGCGCGCGCCGCGGCGCCGAGGCCGCGCTCGCCGAGGTGCTCGCCGAGATCGACAGCACCGCGCGCGCCACCTTCAGCTCGGTGACGCTCGACACCCTGCTCAAGCTCATCGCGCGTCGTGAGGGCCGCTGAGGCCCCGAGGGCTGCAACTCGCCGCCATCCGCGGGGTCACAGGGTATGGCCCGAGTTTCCGTCCTGTTTGAAAATGCCCCGCATCGCGCCGGGGTCAATGTGCCGCTGGTGGCCGGCAAGTCGCTGCTCGAGAGCTTGCTCGCCGGCGGAATTTCGCTGGCGCACGAATGCGGCGCCAAGCTTGCCTGCGCGACCTGTCGCGTCATCGTGCGCGAGGGGCGGGAACACCTGAATCCGCCCGACGACGAGGAACTCGACATGCTCGAGCGGGCGGGGGCCGCCGATCCACGGGCGCGCCTCGCCTGCCAGGTGATCGCCGGCGCCGACGTGGTGATCGAGGTTCCGCAGGTCGAAGCGCTGCCGCTCGCCACCGCGTCGAGGCAAGCCGCGCTGCCGGTTTCACTGTCGGCGCGCGCCGCGCGGCACCTTGCCGCGCAGTTGGCCAAGCGCCCGGCCGCTGCGGCCGTGCGCCTCGGCGTGGCCCCGGCGGGCTGCTCGGGCCTGCGCTATCGCGTCGAATTCGCCGATGCGGTGCACGCAGGCGATGCGGTATTCGAGAGTGGCGGCATTCGCATCGCCGTCGATGCGGCGAGCCTGCCGCATGTCCAGGGCACATCGCTCGACCTGGTGCAGGAGGGCCTGGAACGGCGGCTGCGCTTCGACAATCCGAACGCGCGCAGCACCTGCGGCTGCGGCGAGAGCTTCCGCACTTGAAACCCTAGCCGGGCTCCCCGTCCAGGCGCGGGCGCGACAGGATCGGAACGTACGCCACGGTGAACGCGGCGAAGGCCGCGAACCAGAACAGCGCGGAGACGAGCGTCGCGCCGAGGTGCGACGCGGGCAGCACGAGCGGGACGAATACGCGCGCCAGTGCCGCGAGCTGCACCAAACTGTATGCGGCGATCTCGACGCTCCCGACCACCAGCGGCCGTGCGGTATGGCCGCGCGCGGTGCGCGTCATCATGCCCAGCGTCAGCCCGCCGATGGCGCCCACGGTGAGCGCGTGCGTGGCGGCGGCGACCGGCACCAGGCCGAAGCCGGCGAGGCCGCGCAGCGCCAGGTGCGCGACGATCCACGCGTACGACAGGTGCAGGATCCACAGGATCGGCCGGCGCAGCGTGTGCAGCGGCGACCACAGCGCGAGCCGGGCGGCGTGCAGCGCGGCGGCGGCGAACGCGATGCCGGCGGCGAGCTCGGTGCGCCCCACGGCGTCCGCCGCAATGAGCGCGAGGATTGCGCCCAGGGCGGCGCTCTCCAGCCAGGCGTGGCGTCGTGCGCCCGCGCCGGGCAGGGCGCTGTTGGTGAAGGCGGGCACCACGCGGCCCGCGACCACCGCCATGACGAACAGCACCACGTCCAGGCCGATCGCGATGCCGAGCTGGGGATAGCTCTGCAGGACGATGCCGGCGGCGCCGAGCGCGAGCACCAGCAGGATGAAGAACTGGTTGCGGCGGTTGCCGCTCGCCACGAGCGGCCGGCCGATGCCCCAGGCGACCGCCAGCGCGAACAACGCGCCCGCCCACGCGGCGGCCGGCAGCGACCAGAGCGCGAGCGCCCGCGCGATCAGCCACAGCGCGACGATTCCCGCGAGCGCGGCGCCGGTCGGCGTGGGCCGCCCGGTCCACACGCGCACCGCAGTGAGCAGGAAACCGGCGATCACGGCGAAGGCGTAGCCGAACACCATCTCGTGCGCGTGCCACAGGATATTCGCGCCCGGCAGCCAGCCCGCGTACTGCAAGCCCCAGAGCGGCACGGCGAGCGCGGCGTACGCGCCGGCGAGCAGGTAAAGGGGACGAAACCCCAGGTCGAACAGGGCGAATCGCGCCGGGTCGACCGGCCGCACGGGCGGATCGATGGAGATCTGCATGCGCGCGCCATGGTACGCGACGAACGACCGGTGCGCGCTTGATACAGGTCAAAGCCGGCCCCGGCGCTGGCATATCATTGGGGCATCTCACGACTACGCGGGAGCCTGCATGAAGATCCTGGTCGCGGTGGACGGCTCGAAGACCTCGCTCGAAGCGGTGAACTGGCTGGTGGCGCACGCGAACT
>DASTTC010000037.1:0-2581 GCA_035760345.1 Burkholderiales bacterium
TGGCTGCCTTCCGGCATCGCGGTCGCGGCCGTCGTGCTGTGGGGACCGCGCTGCTGGCCGGGTCTCTGGCTGGGCGCGGCGCTCGCCAATTTCTCGGTCAATCTTTCGATACCGGCCGCAGTCGGCATAGCCACCGGCAACACGCTGGAAGCGTTGTGCGCGGGTTTATTCGTCGCGCCGCTGTTTGCCGGCGACGCATTCCGGCGTCCGGAGCAGGTGTTCCTGTTTGCCATGCTCGCGGCAGTGGCCAGCGCCATCGCCGCCACCGTGGGCACCGGCGCGCTCTGGCTCATCGGCGAAATCGCCCCCGGATCGCTGGTCGCCAATTGGTATACCTGGTGGCAGGGCGATGCCACCGGAATACTGGTGCTGACGCCGTGCGTGCTGGCATGGGCGCAACCCGCAAGGCTGCCGGCCCGGCCGATGCAGCGCTACGAGATGTGGGCGTTCGCGCTGTTGTTCGCAGGCGTGCTGGCCGCCATCTTCGCGCGCGTTCCGGTGGACGACGCAATGCGCGCCATCGTCTTCCTGGCATTTCCGTTCCTTGCTTGGGCGGCGTGCCGGTTTAGCGAGCAGGCCGTGACGATGAGCCTGCTGGCCGCAACGGCGCTTGCCGTGTGGTGCACGGTGAACGGCCGTGGCCCGTTCGCGGGCGCGTCGTTGAACGAATCGCTGCTGACCCTGCAAGCATTCACGAGCACCGCCGCCCTGATCGCGCTGGCGCTGGGTGCCTTCACGCGCGAGCGCGAGCGGACGCTGCGCGGGCTCAGTGCGTCGCACGATGCCCTGGATGAAGCCGTGCGTGCGCAGGGCTTCGCCTTGGGCGCGCGCGAGCAGGAACTCGCCCAGGCGCAGGCGCTGGCACACGTCGGCCTGTGGAGCTGGGATGCCCGCTCAGACCGCATGGAATGGTCGGACGAACTGTGCCGCATCCACGGCGTCGGGCCGGGCGCCTTCGCGGGCAGCTTCGCGGACTACCTCGCCCGCGTCGACGCGCGCGACCGCGAGCGCATGCGTACGCTGCTGCACGGCGCGATGTTCGAGAGCAAGGACTGGGAGGCGATCGAGCGGATCGTGCGGCGCGACGGCACACCGCGCGTGCTGCACAGCTTTTGCCGTGTGGCGCGGCGACGGCACGGCGCACCGGCCCGGCTGCACGGCTTTTGCGTGGACATCACAGAGCGCGTGCGCCTGGAGCAGATCCAGGCGGTGCAGCACGAGATCGGACTGCTGCTGGCGCGTGCGCCGTCGGTCGAGGACGCAGTGCACGCGACGCTGCGCATCGTCTGCGAGAAGCTGGAGTGGCGATCGGCCAGGTACTGGCGCGTTGACGCGGTGGCGGGCGACCTGCGCGTGGCCGCCGTGCACGCGAACGAAGGCTCGCAGCAACCCGGGGCCGCCAGCGCGCTGGCCGAGCGCGCCTGGCGGGAGCAGCGCGCGCTGGCGGGTCAGGACGCGGCCCAGCGCGCCGCATTCGCATTTCCGGTGACTGCAGCCGGCGAAGTGCTCGGCGTGATCGATCTCGACGCGGGGCCGCGCGGCGAGCCGGATATCGAGCTGCTCGAAATGGCCAGCGCGGTCGGCGCGCTGCTCGGCGAGTTCATCATGCGCAGCCGCACGCAGCAGCGAGTGCGCGAGTCGGAAGAGCGCCTGCGCGAGTTGGCGCGGCGCCTGCTCGACGCGCACGACGCCGAGCGCCGCCAGGTCGCAGCGGAGCTGCGCGACGCGGTGGCGCGGCCGCTCGCCGCCGCGCACGTGGATCTCGGGGCGGCGCGTCTCGAGGCGCCGCTGGCAGCGACCCGCGACCTGATCGCGCAGTTGCGGCCGGCGTCGCTCGAGGACTACGGATTGCTCGCCGCGCTGCGCGCCTATGCGCTGCGCTTCGAGCGCCGTACCGGCATCCGCGTCGCGGTGATCGGCGCCGAGGACGCCGCGGAGATCGATGCGCGCGTGGAGACGGCGCTGTTTCAGATCGTGCGCGACGCCCTGGACAACGTGGCCCGGCATGCGCGCACGCAAAGCGCGGTCATCCAGCTGGACGTCGCCGTCGGCACGCTGGCGCTGTCGATTCGCGACGACGGCTGCGGCTTCGGCCTGCAGGTCGCGCGCCGGCCGAACGCCTGGGGCATCGTGCTCATGCGCGAGCGCGCGGCGGCGATCGGCGCCCGGCTGCGCGTCGCTTCGCAGCCCGGCCGCGGCACGGAGGTGAGCATCCGCGTGCGCGCCTAGCCGCGCGCTAGAATGCGCGCATGCCGGAATTCGTGTTCGCGCTGACGCTGCTCGCGGTCCTGGGCACGCTCGGCGTGGTGGTCTGGCTCGCGCTCCGGCTGCAGGGCGGCGCGGAGCACAAGCACCGCGAGATGCTCACCGATCTGCACGATGGGCTGACCAAGCAAGGCGACCGGCTCGGCGCGCAGCTGGGCGAGCTGCGCGAGGCGGTGGCGGCCAAGCTCGACGCGCGCCTTGACCAGATCTCGCTGCGCGTCAACGAGCGCCTCGACGAGGGCTTCAGGAAGACCAACGAGACCTTCGTCAATGTCATGCAGCGGCTCGCCACCATCGACGAGGCGCAGAAGAAGAT
>DASTTC010000038.1:0-2922 GCA_035760345.1 Burkholderiales bacterium
CCAGGTGCGCGAGTGCGCGGCGCAGCTCGCGCGCCACGCGAAGAAGACCGGTACGGCCCTGTTCATCATCGGCCACGTCACCAAGGAGGGCTCGATCGCCGGCCCGCGCGTGCTCGAGCACATCGTGGACACGGTGCTGTACTTCGAAGGCGACCCGAACTCCGCGTTCCGGCTGGTGCGCGCGATCAAGAACCGCTTTGGCGCGGTGAACGAGCTGGGCGTGTTCGCCATGACCGACAAGGGACTGCGCGCGGTGAGCAACCCGTCGGCGCTGTTCCTGCAGCGCCACGACAAGGACGTCGCGGGCTCCTGCGTGCTCGCGACGCTGGAAGGCACGCGGCCGCTGCTGGTGGAGATCCAGGCGCTGGTGGACGCGGCACACGCGCCCAATCCGCGGCGCCTGTCGGTGGGCCTGGAGCAAAACCGCCTGGCGATGCTGCTCGCGGTGCTGCACCGGCACGCGGGCGTCGCCACCATGGACCAGGACGTGTTCGTGAACGCCGTCGGCGGCGTGCGCATCGGAGAGCCGGCGGCGGACCTCGCGGTGGCGCTCGCCATCGTGTCGTCGCTGACCGACCGGCCGATCCCGGGCAAGGTGGTGGCTTTCGGCGAGATCGGCCTCGCGGGCGAGGTGCGTCCCGCGCCGCGAGGCCAGGACCGGCTGAAGGAAGCGGCGAAGCTCGGGTTCGAGAAGGCGCTGGTGCCGAAGGCCAACGCCCCCAAGGGGAAAATCGCCGACATCGAGGTGATATCGGTCGAGCGCATCGACCAGGCCGTGCAGCTGCTGCGCGAGCTGTAGGGTGGGCCCATGGCCCACCCTACGATTGCAGGGCGCGAAGACGGCTCAAACAGGAGGTGGATTGCGCTCGCCGTAGATAGTTCGCTGGTGCCAGTAGGGGTAGGCGAGGGGCACCGCGCTCGCCGCGTCGAGCGCGGCGATCTGCGCCGCGCTCAGCGTCCAGCCCACGGCGCCCAGGTTGTCGCGCAGCTGCGCCTCGTTGCGCGCGCCGATGACGACCGTCGCCACGGTCGGGCGCTGCAGCAACCAGTTGAGGGCGACCTGCGGGATCGACTTGCCGGTCTCGGCGGCGACCGCCGCCAGCGCGTCGACCACGCGATACAGATGCTCCTCGGGCACCTGCGGCCCGCGGGCGTGGGTGACCGCGGCCGCGAGCCGAGTGTCCTGCGGCACGGGCTTGCCCCGCCGGTACTTGCCGGTGAGCCGGCCCCAGGCAAGCGGGCTCCACACGACCGTGCCGACGCCCTGGTCGAGCGCGAGCGGCATCAGCTCCCACTCGTAGTCGCGGCCGACGAGCGAATAATAGGCCTGGTGCGCGACGTGGCGCGCGAAGCCGTGCTGTTGCGACACGGCGAGCGATTTCATCAGGTGCCAGCCCGAGAAGTTCGAGCAGCCGATGTAGCGGATCCTGCCCGCGCGCACCATGCTGTCGAGCGTCTGCAGCACTTCGTCGACCGGCGTGAACGCGTCGAAGCCGTGCAGCTGGAACAGGTCGATGGTGTCGGTGCCGAGGCGCTTCAGGCTCGCCTCGACCGCGCGCGTGAGGTGGTGGCGCGACGAGCCCACCTCGTTCGCGCCCGGCCCGCAGCGAAAGCTCGCCTTGGTCGAGATCAGCACCTGGTCGCGGCGGCCCGCAATCGCCTTGCCCAGGATCTCCTCGGCCAGGCCGCCCGAGTACACGTCGGCGGCGTCGAACATCGTGAGGCCGGCCTCCAGGCAGATGTCGACCAGGCGCTTCGCTTGCGCGACGTCGCTCGCGCCCCAGGCCTTGAAGAATTCGTTGCCGCCGCCGAAGGTGCCGGTGCCGAAGGTCAGCGCCGGGACCCTGAAGCCGGAAGCGCCCAGTTGCCGGTACTCCATTCGTGTCTCCTTGTTTACGTACGGTGGGCCATGGGCCCACCCTACATCCGTAGCGCGCGCTCCGCTGCGCGCACGCCGCTGCGCGCAGCGGCTTCCAGTGTCGGCGGATATTCGGGATCCGCATAGTCCCCGGCGAGAAACACTCCCGGGATATCGGTGTCGATCGCGGGGCGCTTGAGGCCCGGGGTCACGGCGATGGTGGCGCGCTTCTCCACGATGACGCGGGACCATTGCGGCGCGGCGAGCCCGGGCAGCACCGCGGCGAGTTCCCGGTGGCAGGTGGCGGCAAGTTCTTCCTGGGTCAGCTGCTGGTGGTCGCCCTGCGCACTGATGATGGCGGCAAGCAGCCCCTTTTGGCCGGTGAGCCGGCCGCGGTCGAACACCCATTGCACCAGGCCATCGGCGAGTCCCAGCATCGGGAAGGGCAGGCGCGTCTTCTCGCCGTACTGAAGGTAGCAGGTGGTGATCGGCTGGTATTCGAAGGCCGGTGCGCTTTGCGGCAGCAGGACCTTCAACTGGTGGGGGCCAACCGCGAGGATCACGGCGTCGTAGTCCTTGCGCAACGCGGCGAGGTCGCGCACCGTCTCTTCGCAACGCACCTCCGTACCCTTCGCGCGCAGCCAGGCCATCGCCGGCTCGGGAAACAGCTTTGACAGGTCGACGCGCGGCAGGATCAGGTCGCTTGCCTCGCCATCGCCCGCCAGCGTGTCGCGCAGCACGGCGAGGAACACGTTCGCCGACGCGGACTCCGGCAGCGTGTTTAGCGCCGACACGCAAAGCGGCTTCCACAGATAGTGCCCGATGCGTCCGGACTGCCCGTGGCGCGCGAGCAGGGCGTTCACGCTGCAATCCTCCGCGAGGCGGAATCCCGCGCGGCGCATGGCCAGCATGAAGCGGACCGCGCCCGTGCGCTCGGACCAGGGCAGGCCGCGCGCGAGCAGCAGCCCGCCCAGCAGCCCGAACGGCGCGGGCAGGTACAGGCTGCGCAATACGAAGCCGTCCGCGTAGCGCAACTCCAGCGGCAGGCGCAGGACCGCGTCCGA
>DASTTC010000039.1:0-6714 GCA_035760345.1 Burkholderiales bacterium
TACGCCGGATGAGATGAAGAAGATGCAGGACATCGTGCGCCAGGCGCTGCAGGACGGCGCGGCGGGCTTCGCGTCTTCGTTTTCGCCCAACCACAGCGGCTGGGGCGGCCGGCCGATGCCCTCGACGATCTGCGAGGACGCGGAACTGCGCGCGCTGGTCGAGCCGCTGAAGGAAGCCGGCAAGGGCGTGTTCGTCGTCGCTGCGGGCTCGAAAGCGACGCCGGAGTACCTGGAGCAGATGGCCGCCGACACCGGCCGGCCGATGTTCATGGTGACGGTGCTCACCATGTACACGGACCAGGACCCGGGCCGCGCCATGACCTACTACGAGCGATGCGCCGCAGCGTTGAAGCGCGGGCGCGAAGTTTACATCCACGCCAACTGCCAACCGCTGTCCTTCGACTTCACGCTGAAGGAACCCTATCCCTTCATGGCCCTGTCCGCGTTCGATCGCGTCAAGGCGGCCAAGCCCGCAGAGCTGCCGGCGATCTATGCCGATCCCGGTTTCCGCGCGCAGTTCCGCGAGGACCTTCGACACCCCAAGCCGGGCATACTGTTTTCGGGGGATTGGACGAAGGTCGAGCTCGACGGCGTGCCGCTGCCGCAGCTCACGCAAGGCAGGGATCCGCTCGACTGGTTCTGCGAGCGTCCGCTCGATCAGCAGATGATCGCGAAGCTGTTTCAGAACGACGACGCGGGCGTAGCGCCGCTCCTGAAGCACGAGGCGGGCGTGCTCGCGCTCTCGGACGCCGGCGCGCACCTGATCTACTTCTGCGACGCGGGTTTCGGCCTGCATTTCCTCGCGCACTGGGTGCGCGAGACGCGGACTTTCACGATGGCGGAGGGCGTGCGGCGACTCACCGCCGACCCGGCGAAGAAGTACCGCATTCCCGAGCGCGGCGAGATCCGCCCCGGGGCCTGCGCCGACCTGCTGCTGTTCGATCCGAAGCACGTCGGCTTATCGAACCTGCGGCGCGTGCGCGACATGCCCGGCGGCGGCGCGCGCATGATCCGCGAACCTGCGGGCGTGCACGGCGTGTGGGTGAACGGCGTGCAAGTGCACGATGGCCGGGACTACGCCGCGCTCGATCGCGGCCCGGGGCAGGTGCTGCGGAGATTCGGCCGCTAGCTTGTGCGACTCAAGCCCGGCCGGGCTTGAAGGCGACGGGATCGAGGCTGTGGCGCTCGAGCAGCGAGCTGAAATCGCCGCGGCTGCGCTTGGCGAGCTTCGCCGCCTGGGTGACGTTGCCGTCGGTGATCCTCAGCATGCGGGTCAGGTACTCGCACTCGAATTGGCGGCGCGCCTCGTCGAAGGCCGAGAAGTCGTCCCCCGGCGCGGCCAGCGCGCGCTGCAGCAGCGCCGCCGGCAGCAGCGGCCCGCTCGAGAGCGCCACGCATTTCCCGATTACGTCGTGCAGCTGGCGCACGTTGCCGGGCCAGGGTGCGCCGAGCAGCAGCGGCAACGCCGCGGGCGCGAAGCCGTGCACCTGTTTGCCATAGTGCACCGCGAACTGCTTGAGGAAGTGCGCGGCGAGCAGCGGGATATCCTCGCGCCGCGCGGATAGGACGGGCAGCTCGAGTGTCACCACGTTCAATCGGTAGTACAGGTCCTCGCGAAACCGCCCGGCGGTGATCTCGCCGCCGAGGGCGCGGTGCGTCGCCGAGATGACGCGCACGTCCACGTCCACCGACTGGGTGGCGCCCACCGGACGCACTTGGCGTTCCTGCATCGCGCGCAGCAGCTTCGCTTGCAGGGCCAATGGGAGGTCGCCGATCTGGTCGAGAAACAGCGTTCCCCCGAGCGCGGCCTGGAACAGGCCCTGGTGCTCGTGCACGGCGCCGGGGAAGGCGCCTTTGACGTGGCCGAAAAGTTCCGATTCGAGCAGCGGCTCGGGCAGCACGCCGCAGTTCAGCGCCACCAGCGGCCGGCCGAAGCGCGTGCTGGCGGCGTGGATGGCGCGCGCGAGCTGCTTCTTGCCGGTGCCGCTCGCGCCTGTGATCAGCACCCCCGCGTCGCCGGCTGCCGCGGCGTGCGCTTGCGCCAGCACGCGCTCCATTGCGGGGCTGCGCGTGACGATCTCGCGCCGCCAATGGGACTCGAAGTGCATCGCGACTGCGATCATGGTGAAGCACATTCTAGCCGCTATACTCGACGCATCCGTCTCTTCCTCCTACTGCTGGCCCGCTTCTCGCACCGGCGTGCACGCGCGGCGCTGTCGGTGGCCGGCGTGGCGCTCGGCGTGGCGCTCGCCTTCGGCGTGCACCTCGTGAATCGCGCCGCGGTCGGCGAGCTGGCCGCGGGCGTGCGCGCGCTCGCGGGCGAGGCGGACCTCGAGGTGCGCGGCGGGCGCGCCGGTTTTCCCGAATCGCTCTATCCGGCGCTGGCGCGCCTGCCGGGAGTCGCCGCCGCGAGCCCGATGCTCGAGCTCGAGGCGGGACTCGCGGGCGGCGGCGCGATCCGCGTGGTGGGGCTCGACCCGTTGCGCGCGGCGCAGCTGCAGCCTGCGCTTTTCGCGCATCGGCCTGAGCAGGTGGGCGCGCTCCTGCGGCCCGACACGGTGCTGTTGTCGCAGGGCGCGGCGGAGCGGCTGCGCCTGGGCACCGGCGGCCGGCTGGTGCTGCTCGCGGGCCTCGACACCTTCGAGCTCGAAGTGATCGGCACGCTGCCCGCCTCGAGCGCGCCGGGGATCGTGGCGCTCACCGATATCGCCACCGCGCAGTGGCGCTTGCATCGCCTGGGGGAATTGAACCGCATCGGACTGCGTCTTGCACCGGGCGCCGACCGGGAGGCGATGCGCGCGCGCATCGAGCCGCTGCTGCCGGCGGGCGCGCATGTCGCGCGGGTGGAAACGGCGCAAGACAGCGGCGCCGCGCTGTCGCGCGCCTATCGCGTCAATCTCAACGTGCTGGCGCTGGTGGCCCTGTTCACGGGAGGCTTCCTGGTGTTCTCCGCGCAGGCGCTGGAGGTGGCGCGGCGCCGCGGCGAGCACGCGCTGCTTCGCGTCCTGGGCCTGACGCGCGGCGCGCTGGCACGGCTGGTGCTGGCCGAGGGCGCGCTGCTGGGCATGCTCGGCGCCGCGTTGGGCCTCGCTCTCGGCTACGGCCTGGCGGTCGCCGCGGTACGCGCTTCGGGCGGCGACCTCGGCGCCGGCCTGTTCCGCGGGCTGGCGCCACAGATCGGTTTCGCGCCCGGCGCTGCGCTCGGCTACTTCGCCGCGGGCGTGACAGTCGCGCTCGCGGGCGCCGTGCTGCCTGCGCTGGATGCCGCGCGCTCGCCGCCCGCCCAGGCGCTGAAAGCGGGCGACGAGCAGCGCATGCTCGCGCGCATGCCTTCGGCCGGCGTGGCGCTCGCATTCCTCGGCGCCGGTGCGTTGCTGGCGCTCGCGCCGCCGGTCGACGGGCTGGCGCTCGCGGGTTACGGCGCAGTGGCCTGCCTCCTGCTGGGCGGCATCCTGCTGATGCCCGCGTTCTCGCGCGTGCTGTGGCAGGCGCTACCGTTGTCCCGCCGGCCCGCGCTGGCGCTCGCCGCGGCGCAGTTGCGCGGCTCGCCGGGACAGGCGATGGTGAGCCTGGCCGCCATCGTGGTGAGCTTTTCCCTGATGGTGTCGATGGCGATCATGGTGGCGTCGTTCCGCGGCTCGGTGGATCGCTGGCTGGACGCGGTGCTGCCTGCGCCGTTGTACCTGCGCACGACGCACGCGGGCGAGACGGCATACCTCGCGCCCGAACTCGAGGCGCGCGTGCGCCGCCTGCCGCAACTGGTGCGCGCCGAGTTCCTCAGAAGCGCGCGCGTGACGCTCGACCCGGCGCGCCCGCCCGTAGCGCTGCTCGCGCGCGACGCGCCGGGGGAGAGCCTGCCGCTCGTCGGGGCGCGCCACGCGCCGCGCCTGGACGATCCGCCGCCCGCGTGGGTGAGCGAAAGCGTGGCCCGGCGCTATGGTGCGCAGCCGGGCGAGCGCCTGAACTTGCCGCTGGGCGGCGCAATGCGCGAGTTCAGGGTGGCGGGCGTGTGGCGCGACTACGCGCGCGAGCACGGCGCGATCGCGATCGAGCGCAAGGTGTACGCCGGATTCACCGGCGACGCACGCGCGAACGACGCGGCCCTGTGGCCCGCGCCGGGCGTGCCGGTGGAGGATGCGGTGCGCGCGATCCGCGCGCTGCCGGGCGGCGAGCACCTCGCCTTTGGCACCCCCAGCGAGATCCGGGAGATTTCCCTGCGCATCTTCGATCGCAGCTTCGCGGTGACCTACGCGCTCGAAGCGGTGGCGGTGCTGGTGGGGCTGTTCGGCCTGTCCTCGAGCCTGGGCGCCATCGTGTTCGCGCGCCGGCGCGAGTTCGGCGTGTTGCGCCACCTCGGCATGTCGCGCCGCGAGATCGGAACGATGCTCGCAGCCGAAGGCGCGCTGCTGGCGCTCGCCGGCGCGGCCGCCGGCCTCGCGCTGGGCGCGGCCATCAGCATGGTGCTGGTGTATGTGGTCAATCCTCAGTCCTTCGGCTGGAGCATGGACCTGGATCCGCCGTACGCGTTTCTCGCCGCGCTCGCGCTGGCGCTGGTGCTGCTCGCGATGCTGACGGCCTGGCTCTCGGGGCGCGAGGCGATGGGCATGGCGGCGGTGCGGGCGGTGAAGGAGGACTGGTGAGGCGGCGGGCGTTCATGTTCGCCGCACTGGCGATGCCGCTCGCGTACGGTGGGCCTGCGGCGTACGGTGGGCCTGCGGCCCACCCTACGATGTACCCGCAGGTGAGGCGCGGCACGCGCCTGCGCTTTCCGCGCGACCACGGCGCGCACCCGGAGTACCGCACCGAGTGGTGGTACGCGACCGGTTGGCTCGAGCGTCGCGGCGCGCCGATCGGCTTCCAGGTGACGTTCTTCCGCGCGCGGCCGGCCTGGAACATTGCCAATCCGAGCACCTTCGCGCCGCGGCAGGTTCTGCTCGCGCATGCGGCGATCGCCGATCCCGTCCATGGGCGGCTCAAGCACGACGAGCGCGCCGCGCGCGAGGGCTTCGCGCTCGCGGGCGCGTCGACGCGCACCACCGGGGCCTGGATCGACGACTGGCGCTTCGAACTGCAGGGCGATGTCTACCGCACGAAGATCGCCGCGAGCGGGTTCGACCTCGCGCTGGAGCTCGCAGCTTCGCGTGCGCCGCTGCTGCAAGGCGCGAGCGGTTTCAGCCGCAAGGGGCCACGCGCCGGGGAAGCGAGCTACTACTACAGCCGGTCGCACCTGGAAGCGAGCGGCATGCTCGACGGCGAGGCGGTGCGCGGCAGCGCGTGGCTCGACCACGAATGGTCGAGCCAGTACCTGGCGCCCGAGGCCTCGGGGTGGGACTGGTGCGGACTGAATTTCGACGACGGAACGGCGCTGATGGCGTTTCGCATTCGCGCGCGCAAAGGCGGCGTGTACTACGCGCCCGAGGGCGTCGCGTTCACGCCGCTACGCAGCTGGCGCTCGCCGCGCACCGGCGTCGACTATCCGGTGGCCATGCGCGTCGAGGTGAACCGGCATAGCTACGAACTCGAGCCCCTGATGGACGACCAGGAACTCGATGCGCGCGCGAGCACCGGCACCATCTACTGGGAAGGCGCGGTGCGCGTGCGCCAGGCCGGCCAGGAAGTCGGCCGCGGCTACCTGGAATTGACCGGCTACTGGCGGCCGATGACGCTGTAGGGTGGGCCAACGGCCCACCACATGGTGGCCCAACGGCCCACCAGATGGTGGGCCATGGGCCCACCAGATGGTGGGCCATGGGCCCACCCTACCGCCAGGCCCACACCGGCTGCTCCAGGTGCGCGACGCGCGTCTCGCGACCGAGCACCGCAACTTCCATGAACTGGTAGAGCACCGCTGCGGTGGGGGCGTGGATCAGCGTGCCAAGCAGCGGATAGCGGATCACCGGACGGTCGCTCTCCGGGATGGCGACGAATTCGGGCGAGCCGGGCTTGCCGATATCGGCGAGCGGGACGCGATACAGGCTCGCCACCTCCGCGGGGTTGGGTGCGAGCGGGGTGCCTTCCTCGATCCAGGCGACGAACGGCGTGATGAGGTAGCCGGAGCGAGTCGGGTAGTCGTCGAGCCGGCCGAGGAACGCCTCCGGCGCGAGCTCCAGGCCGATCTCCTCCCGTGCCTCGCGGCGCGCGGCGTCGAGGACGGACTCGCCGGCGTCCAGGCGCCCGCCGGGCAGCGCGTACTGTCCCGAGTGCGCGCTCAAGTGGGCGGCGCGCCGAGTGAGCAGGAGCGCGGCCTCGCCTTCGCCGTCGCCGGTGACGATGACGCACACGGCGGCGCGCTTGAGCGCCGGATCCTCGAGCGGCGCGTGCGCCAGGCGCGCGAGGTTCGTCGCCAGCCGCTCGCGCAATGCGGCGTCGAACGGGAGCGGGCTCATGCCGGCACCCGGACGCGCGCCGAGGCGAGCGCCACTCCCGAGAGGATCAGCGCCACGCCCGCGAAGTGATACCAGGAGGGACGCTCGCCGAGGAACGCGGCGGCCAGCACGACCGAGATCGCGGGCATGAGGTGCATGGTGACCCCGGCGCGCGCCGCGCCCAGGCGTGTGACGACGTAGCTCCAGCCCGCGTAGGCAAGGAGCAGCGAGCCGATCGCGGAATACAGCACCGCCGCGGCGCCCGCCGCATTCAGTTGCAGCGTCATGCCGGTGAAGCCTTCGGCGATCAGCCACGGCGTCATGAACGCGAGGCCGAGCAGGCACACCA
>DASTTC010000040.1:0-12930 GCA_035760345.1 Burkholderiales bacterium
CTGCTGCGGCTGAACGCGGTCGTGGGGGTCCGGGGTACGGTTGACGCGGGGCAGCTTACTCGCGTCGGCATCACGTGCGCCCTCTGCCACTCCGCGGTCGACAACTCCTTCACGATGGGAATCGGTCGGCGGCTGGACGGATGGGCGAACACCGATCTGAACGTGGGGGCGATCGTGGCCCTCTCGCCGGCACTGGATGAAGCCACCAAGGCGGAGTTCAACGCCTGGGGCCCCGGCAAATATGATCCCCGCCACCATGCGTTCGACGGCGCGAACATCCTGCCGCTGAACAGCCCGTCGCTGCCGGTCGTTCTGCCGCCGATCTATGGCCTGAAGGGCGTCGGCTTCGAAACGTACACCGGCGATGGGACCATTTCGTACTGGAACAGCTACGTGGGCGTGTCGCAGATGGGCGGGCAGGGAAACTTCAGCGATCCACGCATTGGACTCTTTATCACGCAGACGCCGGATCTGGTCACCCCGAAGCTGGCGGCATTGCTGGAGTATCAATTGAGTCTGCGTACCCCGCAGCCTGCGGAAGGCAGTTTCGATCGTGACGGCGCGAAGCGCGGCAAGCGATTGTTCCGCGACGAAGCCGGATGCGCTACGTGCCACCAGCCGCCGAACTTCACGGACGTGCTGAGCGGCCCCGTCCGGACGGAGCCATTCCTCCACGATCCGGCCGAGGTCGGCATGGATCCGGCCTATGCCGCCCGGACCGCCACCAGGAAATATCGAACGACGCCTTTACGTGGACTCTGGCAGCATCCGCCGTACTTTCATGACGGCAGTGCGCCCGATCTTCTCGCGGTGGTGAATCACTATGACCGGCTGTTCAAGCTCAAGCTCAAGGCCAAACAGAAGGCCGATCTGGTCGAGTACCTGAAGTCGCTCTGAGGCGCCTGCGGTCTTAGTCGACGCGCAGCCTTCCGTCCACGCAGGTCACCGCCTCGCCGCCGATCTCGATCGCGTCGGGGCTGACACGCACTTGCACGCGGCCGTCGCGCCCCACCTGCATACCCTGACGCGCGGTGTAGTCGGGGCCGAACTCCTTCAGCAGCCCTCTCTCGCGCAGGTAGGCGGCCACGGATATATTGCCGCTGCCGCAGACCGGATCCTCGGGAATGCCGTGGGCCGGGGCGAAAGAACGGACGTGGATCGGCGCTGATGCATTTCCAGTGCGGCCGAACACGGTAGCGCCGGTGGCGCCGAGGTCGCGGGACATCTGCGCGATCGCCCCCATGTCCGGCGCCAGGGAGTCCACCGCACCGGCATTGCCCAGATCCGCCACGATCCAGACCGGACCGACATCCACGCGCATCGTCGTTCCCTGGAACAAGGTCGTGTCCACCGGCTGCACCTTCGGTTGCGGCGCCGTGACATAGATGCGCCCGTCCTCTACGGCGAGATCGAGCACCCCAACGCCGCACTCCTGCTTCAGCTTTCCGCCCGCCGCCCTGGCGAACCCGCTCTCCAGCGCCGCATGGGCACTGCCGACGGTGGGATGCCCGGCAAACGGCAGCTCCTGCCGAGGCGTGAAGATGCGCAGCTTGTAGCTCGCACCGGCCACGGTCGGCGCGAGGAGGAAGGTGGTCTCCGACAGGTTGGTCCACGCGGCGATGCGCTGCATCGCCGCCGTATCCAGGCCCTCGGCGCCGATCACCACCGCCACCGGATTGCCGAAGAACGGCTTCGCCGTGAAGACGTCGACCTGCTTGAAGGGCAGCTGCGTCATTTCCTGCGCGTGGCGCCCTGACTGTCGAACTCGTAGTGCAGAATCAACTGGTCGCGCACCGATCCGCCGAGGCGCAACTTTACCGCCCACTCGCCGGGCATCTCCAGGTCCAGCCGGAAACGGTATTCGCCCGGCTTGGTGCCGGGCCGCGCCTTCGACGGCCGGACATTGTGTGCCATCGGCATGGAAGGCATGTCGGCGCCGACCGTGATCTCGGCGCCTTCCAGGGGCTTGCCGCCGCGCGTGAGCATTACGGTGCAGTCGTAGATGAAATCCTCGCCCGTCGGCGCGCAGCGCAGGTCCGCCTGGGGCGTTTGCGCCAGCACCAGGCTCAGGAGAAGCGTCGCCGTATCCATAGCACCATCCTTTCATCCAGCAATCCGCGCGGCCGGAATACGAGCAGCAGCGCCACCAAGCCGCCGAACACGATCATGCGGTAACCGTGGAACAAGCGCGTGCCTTCCAGCACGCCGATGTCGAGCAGCACACCCAGCAGCGGCCCGAAGGCGGTGCCCAGGCCCCCGATGAGGGCGTAGGCCAGGCTGTGGACACCGAGCATGATGTCGAAGTTGCGCGGCTCGATGTAAGTATTGTGATGGGCGTAGAGTACGCCGCCCAGGGCGGCAAGCGCGCCGGCGGCCGCCGCCACGCCGAGTTTCGCCTTGTGCACATCGATGCCGACCGAGGCCGCGAGTTCCGGATCCAGACCCACGCCCCGAAGCACCGCGCCAAGCCGGGAGCGCTCCACCCAGACGAGCAGGAGCAGGATCACGGCAAGCAGTGCATACACCAGGAAGAGGTAATCGATCGGCTCGATGCCGTGCTCGAAGATCCAGCGGATACCACGGAAGCCTTGCGTCCCGTCGGGCCCGGCGAGCTCGCCGTTGCGCTCGACACGCCAGTGGACCAGCTCGAACACGATGCGAAACATCTCCGCAGCAGCGAGCGTCGCCATGGCAAAGTAAAGGCCGCGCAGGCGCAGCGTGGGCAGCCCCACAAGGAATTGCGCGAGCGCCCCCAGCGCCATCGCGGCCAGGGCCGCGAAGGGCAGCGGCCAGCCATACAGGGCCGTGAGGATGCCCCCGGCGTACGCACCAACGCCAAAGAAGGCCTGCTGGCCGAACGACATCTCGCCCGCGACCAGCAGCAGGTAGGCCGAGAGCGCGAGGAACGAAAACAGCCCGATGTTCGTCAGGACGCCGATCGCGTAGTCATCCATGGCACTCTCGCGGCGAGCAGGACGAAAAGCAGGAGGTAAGCGATCAGGTCGCGCCATTGCGGGCCGAAGTACCACTGGCTGTGCGCCTCGATCAGGCCGAGCGCCAGTCCGCCCAGCACGGCGCCGGGCAAGGAACCCAGCCCCCCCAGCATCATCGCCAGCAGTCCCTTCAGCGTTGACCACATGCCGAGCATCGGCGTGATCTGGCCGTGGCTCGCGACTACCAGGTAGCCGGCGATTCCGCCCAGAGCGGAGGCCAGCGCAAAGACACGCACGAATACCCTCGGCGCGTTGATCCCCGCAAGCGACGCCGCAGTGGGCTGCTCGATCACCGCCCGCACCGCAAGACCGAAGCGCGAGCGGTACAGGATCCACCAGAGGAGCACGCACGCGGCGATCGCCGTCGCGAGCATCACCAAGCCGTCAATGCGCAGGGTGAACGGCCCGAGCGCGAGGGGCGGGCCGTCGTACAGGGCTGGAAAGGCATACAGATGGTGCGGCATCACGATCGTCGCCAGCTCCTCGAACTGCATCCACAGCGCGAAGCTCGCCACCATGGCGGCGATGGCGGAGCCGCCGCGGTGCGGCGCGAAGCACAGCCGCTCGACATAGGCGCCCGCGAGCACCGCGCCGGCAAGGGTGATCACGGCGAGGAGCAGGAGCCCGGCGCCGAAATTGAGGTGCGTCCAGGTCGCCGCGTAGCAGCCGAACATGATCGCCGGCCCGTAGGCCAGGTTGGCGCGGCGCAGGACACCGAAAATCAGGGTGAAGCCGAGGGCGAACAGGGCGTAGGCGGCGCCCGCAGTCAGGCCGTCGAGCGAGTTCTGGAGCAGGTCGGCAAGCACGCCTACGCTTGCGCGGACCCCAGGTAGGCGCGCCGGATGACCTCGTCCTCCGCCAGCGAGCCCGGATCCCCGCTGAAGGTGACCTTGCCCTGTTCCATGAGGTAGAAATGCTGCGCCACCTTGAGCGCCATGTGCGCATTTTGCTCCACCAGGAAGATGCTCACGCCGTCCTGGTGCAGCTCGGTGACGATACGGAAGATCTCCTCCACCACCAGCGGCGCAAGCCCAAGCGACGGCTCGTCCATCAGCAGCAGCTTTGGCCGCGACATGAGCGCGCGCGCCACGGCAAGCATCTGCTGCTCGCCGCCGGAGAGCGTGCCGGCTTGCTGGCCGGCGCGCTCCTTCAGCCGCGGGAAGCGCGTGAACATCCTTTCGATGTCCTCGCCGACGGATTTCTGGTCGGCACGCTGGTATGCGCCCGCCTGCAGGTTCTCCAGCACCGTCATCGCCGCAAATACGAGGCGGTTCTCCGGCACCAGCGCCACGCCCTTCGCCACGATGGCGTGCGGCGGCGTACCCGCGATGCTCTGGCCCTCGAAGACGATGCGGCCACGCTTGGGCTTGAGGATACCGGCGATGCTCATCATCAGCGTCGTCTTGCCCGCGCCATTCGGGCCGAGCAGGCAGGTGATCGAACCCTGGGCCACGTCGAGCGAAACGCCCTTCAGCGCCTCGATCTTGCCGTAGGCGGTGACGACGTCCTGCACGCCGAGAAGGCTCACGCCGCCTCGCCACCCAGGTAGGCCTTGCGCACGGCAGGGTGCGCCTGGATCTCCCCGGGCGTGCCTTCGGCGATCTTCTGGCCGAAATTGAGCACCGCGATGCGGTCGGTCACGCCCATTACCAGCTCCATTACGTGCTCGACCAGCAGGATGGTGACACCGCTTTCGCGCAGCTTGAGGATGCGGCTGCGCAGTTGCCCGATCTCTTCGCTGTTCATGCCCGCCGCGGGCTCGTCGAGCAGAAGAAGCTTCGGCTTGGCTGCCATGGCGCGCGCCAGCTCGAGGCGCCGCTGTTCGCCGAAAGCGAGGTTGGCAGCCAGTTCGTCCCGCTTGTGCGCGAGCCCCGAGAATTCGAGCAACCGCCCGATCTCCTCGCGCACGCCGCGCTGACCGCCGAGCCAGCGGGCGAAGAACCCCTGGCGCGCCAGGTCCTGCGCCGAGTTCTGCGCCACCCACAGGTTCTGCCAGACGCTCAGCTGCCCGAACAGGCGGATGTTCTGGAAAGTGCGCGCGATGCCTTCGCGCAGGCGCAGGTGCGTCGGCAATCCCGCAATGTCCTGGCCGCGGAAGACGATGGCGCCCGAGGTCGGCGGGAACAGCCCGGTGATCACGTTCACGGTGGTGCTTTTGCCGGAGCCGTTCGGGCCGATGAGGCCGAAGATCTGGCCTTCCTGCACCGTGAGGTCGAGCCCGTCGACGGCTCGCACGCCGCCGAAATGCCGCGACAGGGTCCGCAGCTCAAGCACGGCGGCGCCCCAGGATGCCGCTCGGCCGCAGGTTCATCGCCAGCACGATGAGCGCGCCGAACAGCAGGTTGCGCCAGTCGCCGAGGAACCTCAGGCCTTCGACGAGGAAACCCTGCACGAAGATCACGGCGAGCAGCGTGCCGAACACGCTGCGCAGTCCGCCCACGATCGGGTAGGCGATGGCGAAGGTGGCGAGCAGGATACTGAAGCTCGCGTGCTCGATGTGCGTGGTGTAGTGCGCGTAGAGGCCGCCGCCGATGCCGGCGATCGCACCCCCCACGGTCATCGCGCTCACCTTCACCGCCGTCAGGTTGATGCCCATGGACTGCGCGGCAATCTCGTCCTCGCCCACCGCGCGCAGCACCGTGCCGTAGCGCGAACGGTCGAACCACCACAGCAGCGCCATCGCGGCGGCGACAAACACCCAGATGAACAGCATCACCTCGCCCGTTTCCCAGCCGTTCTCGGGGAAGAAGCGGATCTGGCGGAAGCCCTCGCCGCCGAGCGGCCCCACCTGGATGCCGCCCTTGGCGATCTGGTAGTCGAAGTTGAAGAAGAAAAGCCGCACGCCTTCGCCGAAGGCCAGGGTGGCGATCACCAGCATCAGGCCTTTCACGCGCAGCGCCGGAAAACCCACGGCGCAGGCCACGGCCGCCCCGGACAGCGCGCTCACCCCGAGCGCCGGCACCAGGTGCCACCCGGCAAGCACGGTAAGCATGCCGGCGGCATACGCGCCGACGGCGAAAAATCCGGCCTGCGCCAGGCTCACCTGGCCCGTGAGCAGGACGATGTACGCGGACAGGCCGAGCAGCGTATGCACGCCGATCAATTGCGCGAGGCCGAAGTAGAAATCCATGTCAGTCGCGCCCGCCCCTGGCCGCGAAAATGCCGCCGGGCCGGAACACGAGGAACACGAACAGCAGCAGCATGACGTACAGGTCGCGCTCGGTGACGCCGCGGTACAGCTGCAGCACGTTCTCGAAGCCGCCCACCAGCAGGCCCGCGACGATGGCACCCGGAACGCTGCCCAGTCCGCCGATGACGGTGACGATGAGGCCCTTGACCGTAAGCGGCACGGTGAGCAGCGGCGACAGCGTGCCCACCGAGGCGCCGATGAGCGCGCCGGCCAGTCCGCCCAGGAGGCCGGTGACGATGAATGTGAGGGCGTTGACGCGCACCAGGCGGATGCCGCAGAGCTGCGCCGCCACGGGTTGCTGCGACACCGCGCGCGTCGCGAGGCCGAGGCGCGTGCGGTAGAGCAGGAGCAGGAGCCCGATCATCGCCAGCACCGACACGCCGAAGACGAGCAGCAGGTCGCCGCGCATGCTGAACTCGCCCGCGCGCAGCATGACGTCGTCGAACATCGCCGGATAGCCCTGCGGCATCCCGTCGGTGACGTGCACGATGACTTCGTCGATCAGCAGCAGCATGCCCACGGTCGACATGAGCGTGGCGAGCGGGCTGGACAGCGGGATGAAATGAAAGCAGGCCACGTAGACCATCCAGCCGAGCAGCCCGCCGGCGAGGAATGCGCAGAAGAACACGAGGGCCGGCGGCGCCGTGGCCATCACCTTCAGCACCAGCAATCCGGCATACGCGCCGCCCACCGAAGCCGCGGCGTAGGCCATGTTGATCTTGTGCATCACGCCGAAGACGAGCGTGAAGCCGATGCCGATCAGCGCATAGGTCGCGCCGAACAGCACCCCGTCGGAAAGCGTCTGGAAGAAGTCCAGCATGGGCAAAAAAACGGGCGCGGGTTCACCGCGCCCGGTCGCTGCCGCGCCTCGCGCTCAGAGCGGGTTGTACAGGACCTTCCACTCGCCCTTCTTCGCGTGCACGAAGACGTAGGGCTTGTCGGCTTCACCTTCGGCGTCGCGCTTGGTGACGCCGATGAGACCGTTGGTGGTCTTCAGCTTGGCCAGGCCGTCGCGGATCTTGCGCCGGTCCGACTGCACGTCGCCGGGCTTGCCCGAGATGCCCTCGGACTCCATGACGTTCTTGAGGATGAACATGTTCTCCCACGCCGCCATGGAGTGCAGGTCGGCCGCGCCCTTGAACTTCGCCGTGGTCTTGGCGGCGGCGACCGCTTCCTTGTTGATCGGCGCGAACGAGGTCGGAATGATGATGCCCTCGGCCTGCTTGGCGCAGCCCTGCAGCGTCTCCAGGCTCGACGAGCTGGTGAGCCCGACGAGCAGCTTGGGCTTCACCCCCTGGCGCTGCATCTCCTTGAGCACGCCGCAGGTGGAGAAGGGATGCGCCGAGATGGCGACGATGTCGGCGTTGGCCTTCTTCATCTCGCGCACCTGCGTGGCGAAGTTGGTATCCGCCAGCAGCCACTTGGTATTGCCGACCACGCTGAAGCCGCTCGCCTCGGCGCGCGGCTTCATCACGATGTACCAGGTGGCGCGCGAGTGCGCGAAGTCCTCTTCCACGCCGCCGTACACGGTCTTGAGCTGCGGATGCTGGGTGTGCAGCCAGTAGAACAGCGAGTTGTACATCGTCATCTCGTTGGGCACGTTGCGGAACGCCCACTCCGAGATCTTGGCGAGGCCGACCTTGATGGCGACGTCGGTGAACACCGGCATCTGCAGGCCGGAGTCGCTCGAGTCGCCGACTTTCTTCTGCAGGATGCCGAACAGCGGCTCGGCCACGTTGGAGCAGGTCGGGCCGACCGCCACCACGGCGTTGGTGCCGGCAATGCGCCGGATCACCGAGATGCCTTCGGCGGCGTCGCAGCGGTCGTCGAGGAACTCGACCTCGATGTTCGCCTTCGAGCCGTCGGCAAGCTTGACGCCGCCGCCCTTGTTGATCAGGTCTGCCGCGGCGAGCATCGCCGCTTCGCTGTTGATGCCGAACGAGCGCACGACGCCGGACTTGGCGCCGAAGCCGGTGATCTTGACGGTCTGCGCATGCGCCACGCCGGCTGCGAGCGCGAGCGATACGGCCAAAGCGAGTTTCTTCACGGGGACCCCCTCCTAGGAGTAGATTCGTACGGGCAGTGTAGAACGGGGAGGACCCAATGGCAAAGAAGAAACGAGTTGCTGCGGTGCGCAAGGCCGACTTGTGGTCTGCGCTCAAATCCGGAGCCGCGAATTTCCAGGTGCTCTCGCCGATCGTGTTCCTGCCGCGCGCGGCGGAGATCTATCCCGAGCGTATCGCCGTGATCCACGGCGATACGCGCATTACCTATGCGCGGTTGTTCGAACGCGCGAAGCGCCTCGCCTCCGCGCTCGCCAAGCGCGGCGTCAAGCCCGGCGACGTGGTGTCGGCGATGCTGCCCAACGTGCCCGCGATGCTCGATGCGCACTACGGCGTGCCGATGCTCGGTGCGGTGCTGAACGCGATCAACACTCGCCTCGATGCGCAGACGATTGCCTACATCCTCGAGCACGGCGAGGCGAAAGTGCTCATCGTCGACCGAGTGTTCGCGGGCGTGGTGGGGCCGGCGTTGAAAAAGCTCAAGACAAAGCCCCTGGTCATCGACGTCGACGATCCCCTTTACACCGGTCCCGGAGCGCGTCTTGGGTCGGTGGAGTACGAGGCGTTCCTGAAGACCGGGAATCCCGATTACGCCTGGCGTATGCCGCCTTTCGAATCCGATCCCATCGCGCTCAACTACACCTCGGGCACCACGGGACGGCCCAAGGGCGTGGTGTACCACCATCGCGGCACGTACCTGGAATCGCTCGGCAACATCGTCGCCTGGGCGATGCCGGCGCACCCGGTATACCTGTGGACGCTGCCGCTGTTCCATTGCAACGGCTGGTGCTATCCCTGGTCGGTCACGGCGATGGCGGGAACGCACGTATGCCTGCGCGCCGTCGACCCCGCGCTCATTTTCCCGATGATCGTCGAGCACGGCGTGACGCACATGTGCGGTGCGCCGACCGTGCTCACCATGCTGATTGCGGCCCCCGAGGAGCGGCGGCGCCGTTTCGAGCGGCCGGTGCACATCATGACCGGTGGCTCGCCGCCTCCGGCAAAGGTCATCAAGGCAATGGAAGAACTGGGATTCAAGGTCCTGCACATCTACGGTATGACGGAGCTGCAGGGACCGTCGACCTACTGTGCCGAGCAGGATGCCTGGTCGAAGCTGCCGCTGGAGGAGCGCGCGGTGGAGATGGCTCGCCAGGGAGTGCGCTACCAGGTGGTCGATGGCCATATCGTCGGCGATCCGCGCACCTGCAAGCCCGTGACCAAGGACGGCGCGACGATGGGAGAGATCCTGGTGCGCGGCAATACGGTGATGCTGGGTTACCTGAAGGACCCCAAGGCGACGGCGGACGCATTCAAGGGCGGCTGGATGCACACGGGCGACCTTGCCGTGTGGCATCCGACGAACTACATCGAGATCAAGGACCGCAAGAAGGACATCATCATCTCCGGCGGCGAGAACATCTCGTCGGTGGAAGTCGAGATCGCGCTGTACAAGCACCCGGCGACCGCGCTGGCGGCCGTGGTGTCGCGGCCGGACGAGAAGTGGGGCGAGACTCCGTGCGCCTTCGTGCAACTCAAGCCGGGCGCCAATGCGAGCGAGGACGACTACATCCAGTGGTGCCGCGACAACCTGGCGCGCTTCAAGGTGCCGAAGAAAGTGGTGTTCGGCGAACTGCCGACCACGGCCACCGGCAAGATCCAGAAGTTCGTGCTGCGCGAGCGCGCGAAGGCGCTCTGAAGGCTAGCGGATCAGGTCCTGGTCCTGGTAGGAGGCCGGATCCTCGATCGGTTCGAGGTGCGTCAGCACCGCGCTGCCGGGCAGCGCAGCGCGAATCTGGTTCTCGATTTCGTCGGCCACACGATGCGCCTCGCTCACCGTCATCGCTCCAGGCACGAGCAGGTGCATGTCCACCAGCCGCAGTCGGCCCGCACGCCGCGTCCGGAGCGCGTGGTAGTCCAGGCCGCGGGTGCGATAGGGCTCGAGGATCTCCCGGATGTGCTCCATCTCCGGCTCGGGCAGCGCGCGGTCCATCAGAGCGAGCAGCGACCGGCGCAGCACCTTGGCGCCCGTCCAGGCAATATGCGCGGCAACTGCGATGGCGATCAGCGGATCCAGGGCGAGCCACCCGGTCAGCACAGTGGCGCCGACGCCGACTACCACGCCGATGGAGGTCCACACGTCCGTGAGCAAGTGATAGCCGTCGGCCTCGAGCGCGATGGAGTCATGGCGCTTGCCCGCCCGCAGCAGCACCAGCGCCGTGCCGAGGTTGACCGCGGCGGCGACCAGCGAGATGACAATGCCGATGTCGAAGCGCGCGATCGGGCGCGGCTCGATCAGCCGCGGCACGGCCACCGCGACGATGGCCAGCGCGGCCAGCACGATCAGGGCGCCTTCCACCGCGGCGGAGAAGTACTCTGCCTTGGTGTAGCCGTAGGGATGCTTTTCGTCGGGCTCGCGCGCCGCCACCTTCAGGCTCACCACGGCGATCAACGCGGCGCCCAGGTTGACGAAGGATTCGAGCGCATCGGACAGCAGGCCGAGCGATCCGGTCAACCAGGCCGCCGTGCCCTTCAGCGCCATGGTGACGAGTGCGGCGGCGACCGAGAGCCACGCGTAGCGCACGATGGAAGGCATGCGCGCAAGACTAGCAGGGGATTTGCTTCCGCCGCCGGTTCGGCCTAGCATGGCGGTGGCGGGGTTGCCTACAAGGATGGGCCCATGGCAAACAAAGGTTTAGCGAGCACACTTATCGCACTACTTGTGGTTGTCGCCACGGGCGGTGCACTGGCGCAGACGGAGGCCTCTAAGCCGGCCGGGATGAAGGTCGAGCAGGGGGCGCAACCGGCGCAGACCGCCCCGAAGCCCATGCAGACGGCCTCTGCAGCCGGCAAGCGCCCGGTCAGGATGAACGAGGATGCGCGACACTGCCTCGACCTGCCGAGCACGGCGGAGATCGTGAAGTGCGCGGAGCCGTACCGGTACTAGCCGGTCCGCGCCCTGTCGGGGTTCTGAGAATTCCTCAGCGGGTCGCGCTTCCGTCGGGCGCGATCCGGACCCCGAACAGCCGCTCCGCCTGCTCGCGCGTGTAGTAGCCGCGGCTCACGTCGCTCGCCACCTTCGCCGGGTCGCGCCGCAGCGGGTCGCCATAGCCGCCGCCGCCGGGGGTCGAGACGCGGATGCAATCGCCGGGAGCGAGCTGGATGTCCTGGTCCTTGGACAGGTGGGGCGGCCGGTATTCCTTGCCCGCCTGTTCGATCGCCACCTTGTTGACGCCGCCCTCGCTGCCGCCGAGCGCGCCGAGAGGTCCGGTGCGGCCATGGTCCATCACCATCGAAGCACGCGCCGACCCGCGCCGCACCCGCACCGTGTAGTTCACGCCGAAGCCGCCACGATGCTCGCCGGCGCCGCCCGAGCCCTCGTAGAGCGAGAACTGGTCGAACAGCACCGGGTAATACTGCTCCATGACTTCGATGGGCGGCATCTTGGAAATGCCGATGGTGGAGCAGCCATTGGAGATACCGTCCGAAACCGCGCTGCCGCCATAGCCGCCGCCGGTAAACAGGTACATCACGTAGGAGCGATCGCGCTTCGGGTCATGCCCGCCGATGGCGAGGTTGCCGGAAGTCCCGGCGGGCGCCCCGAACAATTCGCCGGGAATCGCCGCGGTGAGCGCATTGAACACCGCCTCCGCGATGCGCTGGCTGACCTCCGCCGCGCAGCCGGAGACCGGCCTGGGGTACTTCGCGTAGAGGAAGGTGCCTTCCGGGTCGGCGACCTTCAGCGGCGCGAACGTCCCGGCGTTGATCGGCACGTCGGGGAAGATGTGCTTGATCGCCAGGTACACGGAGCTGCGCGTGGTAGCGATGACGGAGTTCATCGGCCCCTGGCAAGGCGGCGAGGATTCCGACAGGTCGAACAGCAGGTCGTCGTCCGCGGTCTTCGTGATCTTCACGCGGATGTGCAGGGGCTCGTTCACCACGCCGTCGGAATCCACGATGGCGTGGCCGGCGTAGGTCCCCGCCGGGATGGTGGCTATCTTCGCGCGCATCTGCTGCTCGGCGCGCACGCGAAGCTCGGCGATGGCATCGTCCACGGTCCCCGCGCCGTAGCGCTCGAGCAGCGCAGTTAGGCGCTTCTCGCCCACCGCCAGCGCCGCGGCCTGCGCCTTGATGTCGCCGATGCGCTGGTCGGCGATGCGGATGTTCGACAGGATGATGGAGAGGATCTCCTGGTCCATCACGCCTTTCTTGAACAGCTTCACCGGCGGCAGGCGCAGGCCCTCCTGCTCCACCTCGGTCGCGTTGGCGGAGAAGCCGCCGGGCACCATGCCGCCGATGTCCGGCCAGTGCCCGGTGTTGGCGAGCCAGCACCAGAGCTGCCCGCGGTAGAAGAACGGCTTCACGAAGCGCACGTCCATCAGGTGCGTGCCGCCGAGATAGGGGTCGTTGACGATGAACACGTCGCCCGGTTCCACCGTCCAGCCGTTCGCGCGCACGCGCTCGATCACCGCCTGCGAGGAAAACTGCATGGTGCCGACGAACACGGGCAGCCCCAGTTCCCCTTGCGCGATGAGGGCGCCGTCGTCGCGCGCGTAGATGCCGTCGGAGCGGTCCATGCCTTCCGAGATCACCGGGCTGAAGGCGGCGCGGCAAAAGGCGAGGTCCATCTCGTTGCAGACCTGCTGCAGGCCGTTCTGGATCACCACCAGGGTGATGGGATCGAGCG
>DASTTC010000041.1:0-2639 GCA_035760345.1 Burkholderiales bacterium
CTGCCGGCGCAGGCGCGACAGGATCTGGCCGATCTCCTGGATGAGCGAGGGCTGGACGCCCTCCGAGGGCTCGTCCAGGAGCACGATCCAGGGATTGGGCACCAGCGCACGCGCGATGGCGAGCAGCTGCTGCTCGCCCCCCGAGAGCAGCCCGCCGCGGCGCTCGAGCAGCGGCGCGAGCCGCGGGAACAGTCCCACCACCCGGTCGAGCGCTTCCTGCTCGGTCTCGTCGCTATCGCCGATCCAGGCGAGACGCAGGTTGTCGAGCGTGCTCAGGCCCGGCAGGATGCCGCGGCCCTGCGGCACGTAAGCGAGGCCGCGGCGGCTCCGGGCATGCGCCGGCTCGCGCGTGACGTCGACGCCGTCGATGCTGACCAGTCCGCCGCTCGCCGGCAGCAGGCCGGCGATCGTCTTGAGCAGGGTGGTCTTGCCCATGCCGTTGTGGCCGACGATGCCGAGCGCCTGCCCTTCGTCGACGCGCAGCGAGACACCGTGCAGCACCGGCACGGATCCGTAACCGCCGCGCAGGTCGTGCACCTCGAGCACGATCCGTCCCGCTTCGGCGGAGGACTCGACGCGTGCGCGCTCGGTGGCGTCGGTGTTCATGCGGCGGCGCGGTTTCCGATATAGACCTCGCGTACCCTCGCGTCACCGAGCACCTGGGCCGCCGGTCCCTCGACCAGCACCGAGCCCTGGTGAAACACGGTCACGCTGCTGCCCAGCATGCGCACGAACTCCATGTCGTGGTCGACCACGATGAGCGAGGAGTTCTGGTTGATGCGGCGGATCACGCCGACCAGTCGCTCGACTTCCGCGCCGGTCATGCCGGCCGCGGGCTCATCGAGCAGCACCAGCCAGGGTCGCTGCACCAGCACCACGCCGACTTCCACCATCTGGCGCTGGCCGTGCGCGAGCTCGCCCACCAGACGCCGCGCCAGCGCATCGAGCTGCAGCTCGGCGATGACCTCGTCGACTACGCCGTTGCTGCCCGCCCAGCCGTGCAAGCGCCGCGCCGCCAGCCACAGGTTCTCGTGCACCGTCATGCCGTTCATCACCGCGGGCACCTGCGTCTTGACGCCGACCCCCAGGCGCACGATCTCGAGCGTAGACGCGCCGGTGACCTCGCTGCCGCGGATGAAGACGCGGCCGTTGTCGTGGCCAAGGCGGTATTGACCCGTGATGCACTTGAAGAAAGTGCTCTTGCCGGCGCCGTTGGGACCGATCAGGCAGCGCAATTCGCGCTCCTGCAGGGTGAAAGTCACTCGGTCGAGGGCCTGCACGCCGCCGAAGCGCATCGTGAGATCCAGCGTCTCGAGGACCCCGCTCACGCAGTGCGCTCGGAGGACGGGCCGAGCCTGCGGCGCGCGCCCTGCGCCGGGCTCCGGCGCCACCTGCGCGCATCCCACCAGCCGAGCAGCGTCGGCAGGGCGCCGCGCCGCATGCCGAGCACGACGAAAATCAGCAGCAGTCCGAGCACCAGCGAATTGTCGACCACCGTCTGCTCGCCCAGGTAGAGCTTGACCGCCCCGAGCGCCATGGCGCCGAGGATCGGCCCGAGCAGCGTGCCCAGACCTCCTACCAGCACCCAGATGATGACTTCCGCGGTCTGGCGCAGGCTGAACACGCCCGGGGTCACGATCTCGGCCCAGTTGGCGAACAGGCAACCCGCCAGCCCGGCCATCGCCGCGCTGATCGCGAACACCACGGTCTTGCACGCGGGCACGTTGTAGCCCATCAGCTCGCAACGCGCCTCGTTCTCGCGGATGCCTACCAGGACGCGGCCGAAAGAGCGCGCGAGGAGCCATCGCGAAAGCAGGTAGCTGCCGAGCAGCGCCGCGACGCAGACGTAATACATCGGCACGCCGAACAACGACAGCTCCGGCATTGCCGGCACGTTGAGGATCGGAAAGCCCGGGATGCCGTTGAACCCTCCCAGCCGCGCGTCGCCGATGCGGTAGGCGTCGCCCGCCGTGGCACTCATGAAATTGAACAGGATCAAGGTCACGACCAGCGTGATTACGCCCATGTAGACGTCGCTGACGCGCCCGTAGAACATCATCGCGCCGACGATCACCGCGCCCGCCGCAGGCACGAGGATCGCGAGCAGCAGGGGCACCGTGCTCTCGCCGATGTTCACCGCGGCGATGGCGTAGGTGTAGGCGCCCAGGCCGAACCAGGCCGCATGCCCGAAGCTGAGCAGGCCGGCGTAGCCCCACATCAGGCCGAGCGACATGGCGAACAGCGCCCAGATGAGGAGCAGCGACATGGTGTGGGTGTCGAAGCCCAGAGGCAGCAGCACCAGCAGCGCCAGAGCGAGGAGGAACCAGCCCCAATGCATTCCCCCGGTGGCGCGCCATTCGTTCATGTGCCGCTGCGGAAGAAGCGCCCGGTGATGCCCTGCGGCATGAGGCGCAGCAGGACGATGGCAAGCGCCAGCATCGCGATTTCGCCGATGACCGGCGTCGAGGCGAACGACACCAGCTGGTTGATCACGCCGAAGATCGCGGCGCTCGACAGCGTACCGAGGATCACTGCAGCGCCGCCGGTGATCACGGTGATGAAGGCCTTGGCGATGTAGGCGCCGCCCGACGAGGGCAGCAGGCCGGTAAGCGGCGCGAGCACGCCCCCGGCCAGCCCCG
>DASTTC010000042.1:0-6843 GCA_035760345.1 Burkholderiales bacterium
GCACGCCGGGCAGGTGCCGGACCTCGTGCGCCACCTGGTCGGCGGCCGCGGCGAGTTGCGCGGCCGCCGCCGCGGCGGCAGCGTGCACGCGGCCCTCATGCGGGCCGGCGATCTCGAAGCCGTGGCATCCCGCGTAGCTGAGGCCCTCGACGCCGACGCGCGTGCGCACGTCCTCGAGGTCGCGGCCGCTGACGATGGCGACCGGGTGGCGCGCGGCGAGACGCTGCAGCACCGCGCGGGTTTCCGGAGCGAGCGCCGCGTCCTCCGGCCGCTCGACGATCGGCGTGAGCGTGCCGTCGTAGTCGAGGAACAAGGCGAGCCGCCGCCCGGCCGCCTCGCGCAGCAGGTCGGCGGGCTTCATCGCCGAGCGGCCGCGATCTCGATGCGCGAACCGTCCTGCAGCGCATCCGACGGGTAGACGATCACCCGGTCGCCTGCCTTGAGCCCTTCCTCCACCATCGCCTCGGCGCCGTTGCGCCGTGGCACCTTCACGGCGCGCCTGGCCGCGCGCTCGCCGTCGACCACGAACACCCCCCACCCGTCGGCCTCGCGGAACAAGGCGCCGACGGGGACCTTGATCGCCTTGTCCTCGCGATGCGTGACGATGTGCGCTTCCACCCGGAAGCCGTCGCCCATCGTCCAGACGTGGTCCAGCGGCCCGGCGAAATCGAGCACCACGTTGACGCGCTGCTCCTCCACGCCGAGCGCCGACACCTTGGTGAAGGCCGAAGGCTCGATGAGGCGCACGCGCGCCGGCACGGGCGGCACGCCGGTGCCGAGCTCGACGCGCGCCGCCATGCCGGGCCGGATGGCCACGGCGTCCTGCGACAGCACGTCCACCACCGCCTCCAAGCTGCGGGCGTCGGCGACCTCGAGCAGCGGCGTGCCCAGCGCCACCGGGCTTTCGCTCTTCTGGTGCACCTTGAGCACCGAGCCGTTCACCGGCGAAATGACGTCCCACTTCGCCGTCGGTGTGCCGCTCTGGTAGCGGGACAGCGCCGCGCGCGCCTGCGCCGCGTCGTGCCGTGCCGCCTCCTCGGTGAAGCGCGCGGCGTCCACGGCGCGCTCGGCGGTGCGCAGCGCGAGCTCGGCCTGCTCGCGCGCGGTCGGCGAGACGAAGCCGCCGGCGGCGAGCTTCTCCTGGCGCCCGAGGTCGGCGCGTGCCTGGTCGCGCTGCGCCAGCAGCTTCAGGGTCTCGGCGCGCGCGCGGGCCAGCTGCGCGTCGGCGGCGCCGATGCGCTCCTGCAGCTCGCGCGCGGTGCGCGCATCCAGGAACGCGGGGGCGGTCGGCGTGAGCAGCGCCACCGCCTGGCCCTGGCGCACCGCGTCACCGGGCTCCAGGCGGATGCGCTCGACGCTGCCGGCGAGCGGCGCGGCGATCACGTAGCGGTCGCGCACGCGCGTCTTGCCGTCGTCGACGACGGTCTGCTCGAACGGCCCCTCGGTCACGGCGGCGGCCTCGACCGCGACCGGCTGCGGGCGCAGCGCCCAAGCCACGAGCAGCGCGAGGGCCGCAGCCGCCGCGAGCATCAGGATCAGGTTTCTTTTCTTCATTCGCGTGTCTTCAGGACGCCGACCATGTCGAGATTATCGATCCGATTGCGCACGATGAGGGCGCTCACCACGCCCGCCGCGGCGGCCACCGCTCCCGAGTACAGGTAGGTGCGCGGAGCGATGATCAGCGGGAACTCGATCATTTCGTTCGGCATCAGCGCAAGCAGCAGCCACGCCAGCCCGTAGCCGGCGGCAAAGCCCAGCGGGATGGCGAGCACGATCTCCAGCGCCAGCTCCCCGAGCAACAGCACCGACACCTCGCCGCGCGTGAAGCCGAGCACGCGCAGGCTGGCCAGCTCCCAGGCGCGCTCGGCGAGCTGGATGCGCGCGCTGTTGTACACCACGCCCACGGCGATGGTGGCGGCGAAGGCGGAGAGGATCGCGGTGAAGAACAGCACGTTCTGCGCGCTCGTCTCGCGGAAGGTGTCCACCAGCGTGCGGTTGACGATCACCACCGCTGCGGCGGGCATCTGCTTGAGGCGCTCGAGCAGCACGCCTTCGGCTGCGCGGTCCACCAGCAGCCCGGCGGAGGAGGCCACCGGCCCCTCGCGCGCAAGACGATTGAGGTCGTCCAGCCGCATCCAGGCGTTCATCCCCGCCATCTCGCGCACCGTGCCGGTGACGCGCAGCGGCGCCTTCACGCGCTTGCCCTCGAGCAGCTCGGCGAACACGGTGTCGCCGGGTGACACGCCGAGGCGCTCGGCGAGGCGCGTGGTGAGCAGCACGCCGCCGGGCGCGGGATGCGCCTCGCGCTGGTCCGCGCCGAGGATGCGCTGCAGCTCGGCGCCGTCCGCGACGCCGCCGAGCGCGGTGCGGTAGCTGCGGTGTCCGGCGCGCAGTTGCGCGGGGATGGCGCGCGCCACCTCGGCCTGCTTCACGCCCGGCAGGCGCTCGAGCGCCCACAACGCCTCGCGCGGCACGGGCTCGGCGAAGCCGACGTTCACTTGCGCGCGCTGCACCTGGTTGAACTGCACGTCCATGAACCAGTCGATGGCGTCCTTCCAGAACGTGCCCGCGATGAGGATCGCCACCGAGCCCGCGATGCCGGCGACGGTGATGGCGGCGCGCAGGGGCTTCCTTTCCAGGTTGCGCATGATCATGCGCTGCGCGGGCGTAAGTGCCTTGGCGTAGCCCAGCCGCTCCAGGAGCAGCGGCCGGAATTTCGCCGGCGCGGGCGCGCGCAGCGCTTCGGCCGCGCGCAGTCGCACCACGCCGCGGATCGCGGCGAGCGCCCCGCCGCACGCGGCGAGGAGCGCGGCGCCGGCGCCGGACAGCACCAGCCAGGGCTCCAGCCGGTAATGGAACTCCGGGAAATGGAAGAAATCGGTGTACAGGCCGGTCATGGCGTTGCCCATCCAGTGCCCGAGCCAGACGCCGATCGCCACGCCGAGCAGCACGATCACCGAGGCGAACTTCAGGTAGTGCCAGGCGATGGTGAGGTCCTCATAGCCCAGGGCCTTCAGCGCCGCGATCTCGCCGCGCTGCGCATTCACCTGCCGGTGCAGCACCACGTTGAGGATGAACGCCGCCACTGCGAGGAAAATCGCCGGCAGCACCGTGCCGAATACCTTCTGCTGGCTGATCTCCTGCGTCAGAATCTTGTCCGACACCTGGTCCTCGCGGCCCACCGCGCCGAAGCCGCCGTAGGGCTCGAGCAGGGCATCGAGTGCCTCGACCGTCGCCGGGGTGGAGGCGCCGCGCTGCAGCCGCAGCAGTACCGAGTTGAAGGCGCCCTCCATGTTGAAGGCGGCGGCGAGCGCGCGTGCGTCGGTCCACAACACCGCGAACCATTCGTCGTCCGGCATGCCGCCGCCGCGCGTGGCGTAGATGTACTCGGGGCTGAGCACCGTGCCGACCAGCGCCAGGCGCTCCAGCTTGCCGTTGAGCAGCACGTGCAGCTGCGTGCCGAGCTCGAGCGATCTCGCCTCGAGGAAGCGCTGGTTCACCACCACCTCGTGGCGCGCGCCGGGCGCGGGCCAGCGCCCGCTCTTCAGCGTCAGGCGGTTCATGCCGGGCGGGCGGGCGAAGTCCAGGCCGATGAGGCGCGCGATCATCGGCGGCACCACGCCGGGGAGGGAGAGCTGCGCGTCGCGCACCACCCGCGTCTCGACTTCCGCCACGCCCGGCAGCGCGCGCATCTTCTCCGTGAGCGAGCCCGGCGCGCGTTTGGCCGTGGCGAACACGTGCGCGAAGCGCGCCGTGTCGTAGTAGTGCGCGCGCGACCACACCAACGAGCTGTAGGTGGACAGCGACCCGATGAAGCCGCCGATGCCGCAGGCGACCACCAGCGCGATGGACACCACCTGGGTCTTCAGCGACCACAGGTCCCGCAGCAGCTTGCGATCGAGAGACTTCACCAGGAGATCTCGGCGGGAGTGAGCTTGCGCGCGGGCTTTTCCTCGCCGACGATGCGGCCGTCGCCCAGGCGCAGCACGCGGTCGGCCATGCCCGAGATCGCCGCGTTGTGCGTAATCACCATCGAGGTGGTGCCCAGTTGCGCGTTGATCTTCGCGATCACCTCCAGCACCAGCTTGCCGGTCTCGTAGTCGAGCGCGCCGGTGGGCTCGTCGCACAGCAGCACCTGCGGGCGCTTGGCGATGGCGCGTGCGATGGCCACGCGCTGCTGCTCACCGCCGGAGAGCTGCGAGGGAAAGTGGTCCAGGCGCCCGCCCAGTCCCACCCAGGTGAGCGCCTCGGCGGGGGACATCGGCTGCGCGGCGATGTCGGTCACCAGCGCCACGTTCTCGCGCGCGGTGAGGCTGGGGATCAGATTGTAGAACTGGAACACGAAGCCGACGTGCTCGCGCCGGTAGCGCGTGAGCGCCGCTTCGTCCGCCGCGGAGAGCTCGTGCTCGAGGAACTGCACTTTCCCGGTGGTGGGCGTATCGAGGCCGCCGAGGATGTTGAGCAGCGTCGACTTGCCGCTGCCCGAGGGCCCGAGCAGCACGATGAATTCCCCGGCGCGGATCTCCAGGTCGACGCCGCGCAGCGCGTGCACCTGCGCGTCGCCCATGCGGTAGATCTTGGTGAGCGCCTGCGCCCGGAAGACCGGCTCGCTCAAAGCTTCTTCACCACCCGCACCAGGGCCGGGTCCGCGGGTTGCGCGCCGGCCTCGAAACCGAGCGCTCGGGCGAATGCCAGCATGTCGCGATTCTCGCTCGAAACCAGGCCTTCCATGGTATCGAGCTTGCGGGCGCGGGCGGCGCGAAACAGCGCCTCCATCAGCAGCTGCGCAACGCCGCTGCGGCGCCAGTCGTCGGATACCACGACGCCGAACTCGCAGCTGCGCCCGTCGGGGTTGACGACGTAGCGCGAGTTGCCGACGATCGCGCCGTCGGCGGCCTCGCAGACGAAGGCCATGTGACGGTCGTAGTCGACGCGCGTGAGGAACTCACGCTCGGCCGCGGCATCCTCGGCGCGCATCGGGCGCACCACGACCTCGCGTCCGTCGGCCAGCTTGCGCCGGCGCACGAGATGCAGCGGGTAGTCGGCCATGGGGCATTTTGGTAGCGTTGCCACGCTGCAGCTTGATGCAGATCAACCGGACGGGCGGGCTCGAGGAGAGCATATGGCGATGCCACATCACGAAGCGGTCGGCGGCCATCTCGTCGTCTCGGTGCTGCGTGCGCGGCCCGAAGAGCGCGTGCGCGAGGTGCTCGCGCGCCTCGCCGCCGAGAAGCCCGCCAGCCTCGAACTCGTGCTCGCGGCCGATGCGCACGGGCGCCTGCTCGGCGCTGCCCGGTTCGCGCGCGTCGTCGCGCTGGGCGCCGACGAGCCGCTGGACAAGGCGCTTGAGCGCGATTTCCCGCGCGTACGCCCGGACACCGACCAGGAGCATGCGGCCTCGCTCGCGCTGCACCACGGCGTGGACGCACTGCCGGTGGTGGACGCCGAAGGCTGCGTGCTCGGCGTGATGCCCGCGCAAGCGATCATGCAGGTGCTGCGGCGCGAGCACGTCGAGGATCTGCACGTGCTCTCCGGCATCCACCGCGAGGAGTCCCAGGCGCGCCACGCCATCGAGGACCCGCCGATGCGCCGCGTGCGCCACCGCCTCCCCTGGCTGCTCGCGGGCCTGGGCGGCGCGGCGCTCGCCACGGGGGCGATGGCGGGCTTCGAGTCGACGCTCAGCACGCACATCGCAGTGGCCTTCTTCGTGCCGGGGATCGTCTACCTGGCCGACGCCATCGGCACGCAAAGCGAGGCGGTGGCGGTGCGCGGCCTGTCGCTCACGCGCTCGGGCATCGCGCACCTGCTCGCGGGCGAGCTGCGCACCGGCATGGCGATCGGCGCTTCGCTCGGGCTCATCAGCTTCCTGCCGATCTGGGGGGTGTTCGGCGACGTGCGCCTCGCGGGCGCGGTAGCCACCGCGGTCTTCGCCGCCGGCGCCATGGCCGCGGCGCTCGGGCTGCTGCTCCCATGGTGGCTCGCGCGCCTCGGGCGCGACCCGGCGCTCGGCAGCGGGCCGCTCGCCACGGTGATCCAGGACATTCTCAGCCTGCTCGTGTATTTCGCCGTGGTAAGGTTGTTCGGGGTTTGAGCGGCGTTACGCTCAGCGCAGCACGAAGGCGAGTATGCCCGCGGCCTGGGCCGCGACCACGAGGGCGATCACGCCGCGCGTCAGCCGCTCGCGCGGCGTGACGATGCCCGAGTCGTAGACGAAGCGCTCGGACACGATCTGGCGCAGCGGCACGCCGAGTCGCGCGAGCGCCAGCTCGACGGCGTCAATCATGGCCGGCGGGCCGCAGACGAAATACAGCCATGCGGGCGCGTCGTCGCGCGGCAGGCAGGCTCTCAGGTTCGCGGCGTCGAGCCGCCCGCGCAGGCCGGACCAGCCGGCAGGGGGCTGCGCGAGCACCAGGTGCAGCGTGCGCCCGGGCGCTCGCGCGAGGGCCTCCAGCTCGCCGCGCGCGGCGAGCTGGCGCTCCGTGCGATCGGCATAGATCAGGGTGAGCGGCCGCGGGTCGTGCGTCGCTGCCAGGTCGCGCGCCAGGCTGAGCAACGGGGCGATGCCCACGCCCCCGGCGATCAGCACGATGCCGTGGCCGTCGCGACCTTCGAGGGTGAAGTTGCCATAGGGGCCGTCCACATAGGCACGCGTGCCGGGCGCCACCCGGCCGATGCCGTCGGTGAAGTCGCCGCCTTCCTTCACCAGGAACTGCAGGCGCGGGAGCTGGCCGGGCGCCGAGGCGATCGAAAAGGGGTGCTCGGTGATGCGGCCGAAGGCCCGGTGCAGCTTCAACCAGGCGAACTGGCCCGCCTGGAACGCGAACTCGCGCGCGCGCCTGGGCT
>DASTTC010000043.1:0-4624 GCA_035760345.1 Burkholderiales bacterium
TCGAGATACTCCGGCAGCGGCGCGCCGAGCGCGCCGTCCGCGGCGCGGGCACCCGGTTCCTCTGCGATCGCCGGCTTCAGCATCAGGTCCTCGGTCCCGATCTCCCGGCCGCTCGACAGCGCCGTGGCGCGCTCCAGCACGTTCTCGAGTTCACGGATATTTCCGGGGAAATCGTAGTGCATCAGATCCGCGAGCGCGTCCTCCGACAGCCGTGCAGGCGCCGTATCGGCCGCCCGCGCAATGCGCTCGAGAATGCTCGCGGCGATCGCCGGGATGTCCTCGCGGCAGTCGCGCAGCGGCGGCATCTTCAGTTCGATCACGTTGAGCCGGTAGAACAGGTCCTGGCGGAAGCGCCCCGCTTCGACCAGCTGCGCAAGGTCCTGGTGCGTGGCGCTGATGATACGCACGTCGACCGGCTCCTCCTGCGTGGCGCCCACCTTGCGCACGCGCTTTTCCTGGATCGCCCGCAGCAGCTTGACCTGCATCGCCAGCGGCAGGTCCGCCACCTCGTCCAGGAACAACGTGCCGCCGCTGGCGGCCTGGAAGAACCCGTCCCGATCCTGTTCCGCGCCCGTGAACGCGCCCTTGCGATAGCCGAAGAACTCGCTTTCCATGAGATTCTCGGGGATCGCGCCGCAGTTCACGGGCACGAACGCGCGCTCGCGGCGCGCGCCCTGGCCGTGGATCAGTCGTGCCGCCAGCTCCTTGCCGCTGCCCGACTCGCCGGACACGTGCACGGGCGCCTGGGTGCGCGCGAGCTTGCCGATCAGCTCGCGCACCTGGTGCAAGGGCGCGCTTTCGCCGAGCAGCGGCAGGTCGCGGGGCGACTCTCCCGCCTGGTCGGGCAGCGACAACGCGGATTTCACCAGGGCGCGCAGTTGTTCGAGCCCGACGGGCTTGGAGACGTAGTCGAATGCGCCTGCCTTCAGCGCGGCCACCGCGTTCTCGGCGCTCCCGTACGCCGTGATCACGGCCACCGGCAGGTCGCCTTCGAGGCCGGCGATATGGCGCACCAGGTCGAGCCCCTCGCCATCCGGCAGGCGCATGTCGGTCAGGCACAGATCGAATCGCGCGCTCCTCAGCCGTTCGCGCGCCTCGCCCATGCTGCCCACCGAAACGACGCCCAGCCCCATCTTCGTCAGCGTCAGCTCGAGCAGTTCGCGGATATCGGGTTCGTCGTCGACCACCAGCACCTGCCGGTCGCGCAGCCCGGGCTTGCGCTCGCCTCGCTTCATGCGGCGCTCCCCCCACGGCAGACGATGCGGAACTGGGCACCCGGAGCGCCCTTGACATACTCGAGTCCGGCGCCATTCGCCGCCGCCAGTTCGCGGGCGAGGTACAGTCCCAGACCGGTTCCCTTGCTGTCGGTGGTGAAGAAGGGTTCGAACAATTGCCCCTGGATGGCGTCAGGCACGCCGGGCCCGTTGTCGGTGATGCTCAATTCTACTTTGTCGCCGAAGGCGCGCGACGCGATGCGAACGCCGCCGGGCTCGGCGCGCGCATGTCGCACGGCATTGCGCAGCAGGTTCCACACCACCTGGCGCAGGTGCTCCCGGTCGAACTCGACCCACACGTCGCGCGACGGCTCGATGACGACGCGCCCCGATGGCACCGACTCGTTGGCGATGAACTCATCCAGGAACAGCCGCAACCACGCAGTGAGCGCGATGCGCTCCGCCGCCACTCGATCGCGCCGGTTCAGCTGCAGCACGTCGGCGACCAGGCGCTCGAGCCTCAAGGTGTTGTCGTGGATGATGCGCGTGAGCCTGTGTCGATGCGGGTCGCGGCGTTCCTCCGCCAGCAGCTCCGAGGCATGGCTGATGGCCGAGAGCGGATTGCGGATCTCATGCGCAATATTGGCCGTCAGCCGGCCCAACGCGGCGAGCTTGAGTTGCTGCGCCTGCTCGCGCGAGCGTGTCATGTCCTCGACGAACACGACGGTGATCTGGTCCTCCGTGCCGGTATCCAGGAGCCGGGCCCGCACCTCCCGGCCGCGCGCTTCCAGGTCCACCACCACATGGGGGCGCCCCCCCGAATCGCGCCACGACCGCCAGCTCGCCTCCAGACCGGGCAGCACCGCCGCGAGCGGCAACTCGCGCAGGCTGTCCATGCCGAGCAGGCGCATGGCTTGCGGATTGTGCTCGACGATCCGCCCCTGCCGGTCGAGTAGCAGCACCCCGTCCTGCATGTCCGCGATGACCAGCTGGTTGACTCGCATCTGGTTGGCCAGGGCCCGGCCCCGCTCGCGCGCCAAGCGTTCGTTGGCTGCCAGCCGTTGCGCCAGCCAGCCGGTCGCGCCGGCGGTGGCCAGGTAGCCCATCGACAGCAGGCCCGCGGGCACGACGCTGGCTGAAGGCAAATCGAGCGCCAGGACCCAGTAGAACTCCTCCAGCAGTACTGCAATCGAGGCCAGCGCCGCGTAAAGGAAGTTCAGGCGCAGCGGCGCGACCAGCCCCGCGCCCGTGAGCGAAATGAGCAGCATGACACCCAGGCCACTGCGCATGCCGCCACTCGCATACATGAGCAGCGGGATGACGATGACATCGGCCAGCGCATGCGCCGACAACTGCAGGTTGAATCGTTCGCGCACCGACCGCAAAACGAACTGCAACGCAATGCCCAGTATCAGGTAACCGACGCAAACGGCCCGGAACAGCCGCATGTCGTGCGCGCCGAAGCTGATCGGCTCGTAGGCGAAGTAGGTGGCGCCGAGGAACAGCAGCGCGATCACGATGCGGTACAGGTTGAAGTACTGCAGCGAAATCCAGAAGGATTCCGGCGGCTGGTAGTCCCGTGCGAACAGCGGCGAGTAAACCAGCGTTGCCATTACGACGACGGCCGGCGCGGCCCGAGTCGCGCGTGTTCTTCGCTGCAATATTGCCCGCCCGCCGCGCTGCGCGCCTCCGCACGCGGCAAGTACACCCCGCATTGCGCGCACGCCACCAGCTCGCCCGGGGCGCCCGGCACCGGCTTGTCGCGCCCGGCGCGGCCAGCGATCGCGCGCCGCACGAGCCATACCAGGACCAGGACTGCAAGCGCGAGCAGGATCAGTCGTGCCATGACCCTATTCTAGGAAAATGAGATTGGTCGGGGTGACTGGATTCGAACCAGCGACACCTGCGTCCCGAACGCAGTACTCTACCAGGCTGAGCTACACCCCGAAACGCCGGACGCTAGCTGCGGCGCGTGACTGAAAAGGCCGCCAATTCTAGCAAAGAATCCCGGTACACAGACGGCGGCAATGCGCCGATCGAACGTGTTGCCGCGTCAGCTTCGCGACGCGCCGCGTCCCGGGCGTACTCGAGCGCGTCGGTGGTCTGGATGGCCTGCAGCACGGGCGCAAAATCCGCGCGCCCGCCTGCGGCGATGGCGCGCTGCACCAGGGTACGCTGCTGGGCGCTGCCGGCCTGCATGACCCGGATCAACGGCAGCGTCGGCTTGCCCTCCGCAAGGTCGTCGCCCAGGCTCTTGCCCGTCTCCTGCGCCGCCCCCGAGTAGTCCAGCACGTCATCGACAATCTGGAACGCCGTACCCAGGTGCATCCCGTAGGCCGCCAGCCCTCGTTCCAGCTCGGCGTCCGCCTCGCCCAGAACGCCGCCCAGGCGGGCGGCAGCCTCGAACAGCTTCGCGGTTTTTCGCCGCACGACGTCGACGTAACGGGCCTCGTCCACCTCCGGGTCATGGCAGTTCATGAGCTGCAACACTTCGCCTTCGGCGATGGTGTTGGTCGCGTCCGCGAGGATGCGCATCACGCGCAGGTTGTCCAGGCCGACCATCATCTGAAACGCGCGCGAATACAGAAAGTCTCCGACCAGGACCGAGGCGGCATTGCCGAAGGCGGAGTTCGCCGTGCGCCGCCCGCGGCGCAATTGGGACTCGTCCACGACGTCGTCGTGCAGCAGGGTCGCCGTGTGGATGAACTCGATGACCGCCGCAAGCTCCAGGTGCGCCGCCCCGCGGCAGCCCAGCGCGCCCGCGCTCAGCAGCAGGAGCGCCGGGCGAAGCCGCTTGCCCCCGCCCGCGACAATGTGCTCGGCGACCTGGCGCACCAGGGGCACATCGGAGTCCAGCCGGGCCCGGATCAGGGCATCCACGCGCTGCAACTCCTCGGCAACGGGCGACAGGATGGCGCGGGCGGCGGTCTGCGGCATGACGGGGAACACGCCAAGGATACAGGGCTTTGACGCGCGGGGCCGGAATCTCCTATAATTCCAAGTCTTTACAGAGCACAACGGGCAGCGAGTCCCTCATGTACGCAATCATCAAGACGGGCGGCAAGCAATACCGCGTGCACGCGGGCGATCAGGTCCGGGTCGAGACGCTGGCAGCCGACGTCGGCTCGGCAGTGTCCTTCGACCAGGTGCTGGTGGTTGGCGCAGGCGACGCAGTGCGCGTGGGTGCGCCGCTCGTGGCTGGCGCGGCCGTCAATGCCACCGTCCTGGGGCATGGCCGCGGCGAGAAGATCAAGATATTCAAGCTGCGTCGCCGCAAGCACTATCAGAAGACGCAGGGTCACCGGCAGAATTACACCGAGGTGCGCATCGACGACATCGTCGGCGGCGCCTGATCAGGGGGCACGGAGCATGGCACACAAGAAAGCGGGCGGTAGTTCGCGCAACGGGCG
>DASTTC010000044.1:0-2660 GCA_035760345.1 Burkholderiales bacterium
CGCGGCCGCCGCCGCCGCCACCGACCAGGCGGTCACGTAGGCGCCGAGCGCGTAGAAGCTGCCGTGCGCCATGTTGACGATCCCCATCACGCCGAAGATCAGGCTGAGCCCGGCGGCGATGAGGAACAGCACCGCGGCGTAAGACAGCGAATTCAGGACCTGGAGCGCGAAAATTTCCATGGTTGTTTTTGTTGCGTACGCGCGCCGCCGGGGCGGCCAGGCCTTGCGCTGCCAGGACCGCCCCGTGTGCCCGCAGGAAGTGCTACCGAGTCACGCCCGCGCTTGCGGCCAGGTCTTCTTGATCCAGTCGGCCGCGGCCGTGGACTCGTTATGCCCCTTGCCGGGCTTCGGCCAGTCGGGCGGCGCGGTGATGCTGCGGATCGGGATCGAGACGATGCTCGCCGGGTCCCACACCGGGAAATCGTAGCCCGGCAGGTTCTTGCTCAACCCGGTCACCGCGTCCTTGTAGCCCTGGTGGTTGTCCGCGCGGATATGCAGGTAGCCCGCCGGCGAATCGATGCTCGTTCCCTCGAGCATGGCGATGATCGCCTCGTCCTCGGGCCAGCCGCCGACCAGCTGGTTCGCCTTTTCCACCGCCTGCTTGTAGAGATAGAGCGCGATATAGGCGCCGTCGGACTCGAAGCTCGGATACTCCTTCCAGCGCTTGTAGTAGCGCTCGACGAAGCCCTTGTTGATCGGCCAGCGTTCCGCGGACGGGTAGAGGAAGTGATAGTTCGCGTGCACGCCGGCGAGCACGCCGTCGGGGTGATCCTTGCCGATCGCGTGCGGGTAGCCGCCGAAGGCGAGCGTGGTGGCCACCTTCATCCGGTCGAACAACCCGTAGCGCAGCGCCTGCTTGTAGAACGAGACGTAGTCGCCGCCCCACACGCCGGCGACCAGCAGGTCGGGCTTGGCCGAGAGTATCTTGGTGATGTGCGAGGTGAAGTCCGTGGTGCCCAGTTTCGGCCAGGACTCGGAAACCACCTCGATGCCGGGCAGCAGCTTGCCGAGCGCGAGCACGAAATGCTCGAACACGTTGCGGCCGTAGCTGTAATCGGGCTGGATCGAGGCGATCTTGCGCGCGTTCGGCCAGTGCGTCGCGGCGCCGATCGCCGCGGTAACGCCGTCCGCGGACTGGATGTTGGTCACGCGGAACGTGTACTTCGGGTTCGGTACCGCCTTGTCGAACAGGAAGTCGGTGCAGCCGTCGTTGAACAGCGTGAGCACCCTCAGTTCCTCGGCCACCGGTCCGAGCGCGGGGGTGTTGCCGCTCGAGATGACGCCGGTGAACAGGTCGATCTTCTCCGAGAGCTTCATGCGCCGCAGTTCCTTCACGTTCGCGTCGGTGCCTGCAGCCTCATCGGCGAAGATGGTCTCGATCTTGCGCTTGCCGAGCAGCCCGCCCTGGGCGTTGATCTCCTCCTGGGCGAGGATGTGTCCGCGCTGGCCCGGTCCGCCCAGAAGCTCGGCCGGCCCGGTGAGGAACGTGATGTGGCCGACCTTGACCGGTCGGGACGGAATATTGCCCTTGGGTTGCACCGCAGCATGCGCGCTCCCGACTCCCGCGGCGCCAAGGCCCGCGGCTCCCAGCGTTGCGCCGAACTGCTTCAGAAAGCCGCGGCGCTCCTGCATCAGCTCCTTGTCCATGACTCCTCCTCAGTCTAATGACATACGGCCCGGATAGTGTACTGCCATCTAGTCGCCCCACGGCACGATTCTGATCGGCGCGTTCGCGACGTGATCCTCGAGCACCGCGGCGACGATCAGCCGGTGCCCGCCGGCGCGCGCGAACTCGAGACGGCAGGCGCCGGTGCCGTCGGCGCGCACCGCGCCCGCGCTGGCGACCGCGCCGTCCGGGCGCACAAGCAGGTAGCGGCAGACCGGCGCCTGCTTCGCTTGCGGAGGGCCACGAACGATCCGCACCTCGCGCCCGAGCCGCTCGAGCCGCTCGGTTTCGGTGCGCACCTCGGCGCCGTAGCCACGCGGCTCGATCCGGGTCACGTACGCCTTGAGCGGCACCGCGTAGGCGTTGAAGCTGCCAAGGCCCTTGGGATAGGTCGGATCGCGAAACGCGCCGAGCACCGCCTTCGTCCCGTCCCAGCGGCTCAGGAGGTAGGGGCCGTTGGTGACGAGCCAATGGCCGTGCGCGGCATGGAACGCGCGCAGCTGGCGGTAGCGGGTCTGGGCTTGCTGCGCGCTCACGTACGATGCGAGCGCGGGTGGCACGTACGCGCGCGCCTCGAGCTCGCGGGCGGTCTCGGCGAGCTGCCTTACCAGCGCGGCGTCGCGCACCGGATCGAAATCCGCAAGCATCAAATGGCCGCGGCGCGCGCCCTCTTCGAACAGCGCGAGCAGATGCCAGGGCAAGGCGGTCCACGGCGGCGCCACGGTCGCCGCGTCGCCGCCCGCGGCGCCGTCGAGGTAGACCTCGATCACCGGCACCTCGTAGCTCAGCTTGTCTTCGCCGAAGGCGAGCGTTTCGGTCTCCACGCGCAGCACGCGCACGCCTCTCAGCCGATCCGGGACCCTGCCCAGATTCGCCGCGAAGGCGTACGCATAAGCCAGGTCGGCGATGCTCATCGAGGTGCCGTCGTGGAAGCTCGAATTGCGCACGCGGTAGACGATGCGCAAGGCGGCCGTGCGGCCGCGTCCGGCCGTAA
>DASTTC010000045.1:0-2364 GCA_035760345.1 Burkholderiales bacterium
GGCGCACCTCGTTCCAGCCCATATGCGGAACCTTGAGGCCGGCCATGCGCGCCGCGGGAAAGCGCGGCACGCGACCGGGCAACAGGCCCAGGCCCGGGGTATCGCCTTCCTCGCCATGCTCGAACAGCATCTGCATGCCGATGCAGATGCCCAGGAAGGGCTTGGAGCGCGTCGCCTCGATCACCGCCTCGCGCGCGCCGCTCGCGGCGAGCTGCGCCATGCAGTCGGGCATCGCGCCCTGGCCCGGCACCACGACGCGATCGCACGCGCGGATCACTTCGGGGTTGGCCGTGACCTCGACGAGCTCGCGCGGCGCCACGCGCTCGAGCGCCTTCGACACCGAGCGGATGTTGCCCATGCCGTAATCGACCACCGCAATCTTCAACTAGAGCGAACCCTTGGTGGAAGGAATGGTGCCCGCGCTGCGCGGATCGGCCTCGGCCGCCATGCGCAACGCGCGCGCGAAGGCCTTGAACACCGTCTCGCACTGGTGGTGCGCGTTGTCGCCGCGCAGGTTGTCGACGTGCAGCGTCACCTGAGCATGGTTGGCGAAGCCCTGGAAGAACTCGCGCATCAGGTCGACATCGAACTCGCCGATCAACGCACGCGTGTACTCGACGTGGTATTCGAGACCTGGCCGGCCCGAGAAATCGATCACCACGCGCGACAGCGCCTCGTCCAGCGGCACGTAGGCGTGGCCGTAGCGGCGGATGCCCGCCTTGTCGCCGACCGCCTTGGCAAAGGCCTGCCCGAGCGTGATGCCGATGTCCTCCACCGTGTGGTGGGCGTCGATGTGCAGGTCGCCCTTCGCCTCGATGTCCAGGTCGAGCATGCCGTGGCGCGCCACCTGGTCGAGCATGTGCTCGAGGAACGGCAGCCCCGTGGCGAGCTTCGCCACGCCCTTGCCGTCCAGGTTCAACTTCACCCGGATCTGCGTTTCCTTGGTGTTGCGGGTCACTTCGGCGGTGCGGTTCACAGCGCCTCTCGCATGGCGGTGAGCAGTATACGGTTTTCGTCGGGCGTGCCGACAGTGAGGCGCAGGCAGTTGTCCAGGCTCGGCAGCCCGCCGGAGAAATCCTTCACCAGCACGCCCTGAGCCTTGAGCGCATCGAACACCCGCGTGCCCGCACCCTTGCCGCCCGCCACGCGCACCAGAAAGAAGTTCGCGGCCGTGGGATACACCTTGAGCCCGGGCAGGCGCTCCAGCTCGGGACGCATGCGCTCCCGCTCGGCGAGCACCTTGGCCGCCTGGGCGTCCAGCACCGCCTTGTTCTCCAGCAGCTTGCTCGCCACCGCCTCGGTGACCACGTTCACGTTGAAGGGCGAGCGCACCTTGTTGAAGGCCTCGATCCACTCCGGCCGACCGGCGACGTAGCCCAGGCGCAGGCCCGCCATGCCGATCTTCGACACCGTGCGCATCACCACCATGTTCTCGAACTCCGCGAGGCGCGGCATGAACGTCGCCCCCGCGAAGGGCTGGTAGGCCTCGTCGAGCACCACCAGTCCCGGCGCCGCGCGCACGATGCGCTCGATGTCGGCGACCGGGAAGGCGTTTCCGGTCGGGTTGTTCGGGTAGGCGATCCACACGAGCGCCGGGCGCTCCTTCGCCATCGCCGCAAGAAACGCCTCGGCGTCCAGAGAAAAATCCTCGCGCAGCGGCTGCCCGACGAAGCGCAGCCGAAAGAACAAGGCGTACATCGAGAACATCGCGAAGGACGGCGTCGGCGCCATCACCACCGCACCCTCGCGGGCGACGCTCGCGGTGATGTACTGGATGCACTCGTCCGAGCCGTTGCCCAGCAGCACGTCGCAGCCCGCCGGCACCTGCATCACCTGGCGGATCAGCGCGCGCAGCTTCTGCGCCGTCGGTACCGGGTAGCGGTTGAGCGACAGGCCGGCGACCAGGCGGCCGATCTCCTCGGCGAGCTCTTTCGGCAAGCCGTAGGGGCTCTCCATCACGTCCAGCTTCACCAGGCCGGTGGCATCATTCACCTGGTAGGCGAGCAGGGACTGGATCTCCGGCCGCACGACCTTGTCGGCGGTGCTCATTTGAACCTCATCTCGGCGGAACGCGCGTGCGCCTGCAGGCCTTCGCCCTCGGCCAGCGTCTGCGCCAGCTTGCCGAGCGTACGCGCGCCGGCCTCGGACACGCCGATCACGCTCGTTCTTTTCTGGAAGTCGTACACGCCCAGCGGCGAGGAAAAGCGCGCCGTGCCCGCGGTAGGCAGCACGTGGTTCGGCCCCGCGCAGTAATCGCCGATCGCCTCCGAACTCCACTTGCCGAGGAACACGGCGCCCGCGCGCGTCATCTTTGGCAGCCAGGCTTGCGGATTCTCCACCAGCAGCTCCACGTGCTCGGGGGCG
>DASTTC010000046.1:0-7052 GCA_035760345.1 Burkholderiales bacterium
GCGGATGAAACGGGCAGCCCGGCGGCGGATTCAGCGGGTCGGGAAATGCGAGGCCCAGGCCGATGTCCGGCACGCCGAGGCCGGGCTCGGGGGTCAGCACGCTCGCCAGCAACGCCTGCGTGTACGGATGGCGCGGCGCGCTGAAGAGGCGCCCGGTGCCGGCCTGTTCGACCACCTGGCCGAGATACATCACCGCGACCTGTGTCGCGATGTGCTCGACGACCGCCAGGTTGTGGCTGATGAAGACATAGGTCAGGTTGAACTCGCGCCGCAGGTCCATCAGCAGGTTCAGAATCTGCGCCTGCACCGAGACGTCGAGCGCGGAGGTCGGTTCGTCGCAGATCACGATCTCGGGCTGCATCACCAGCGCCCGCGCGATCGCGACGCGCTGGCGCTGTCCGCCGGACAGCTGCCCCGGCGTGTTGTCCGCATAACGCGCCGGCAGCCCGACGCGTTCGAGCATCGCCACGGCCTCGGTGCGCCGCTCGGACGAGGTTCCGATGCCGTGCACCTCGAGCGGCAGCGCGACGATCGACGCGATCGTGCGGCGCGGATTCAGCGACGAGTAAGGGTCCTGGAACACCGGCTGCACGCGGCGCGCAACCGCCTTTCGATCCAGCGCCGTCAGATCCTTGCCGTCGAGCGTAATGCGGCCGGACGTCGGCGCCAGCAATCCGAGCAGCATCCGTGCGAGTGTGGACTTGCCGCAGCCCGATTCGCCGACGATGCCCATCACGTCGCCGCGCTCGATGACCAGATCCACGCCATTGACCGCGTGCAGCTTGCGGCCGCGGCGGAAGAACGTCGCGCCGAGCGAGAACGTGCGCGTCACCGCGTGCGCCTGCATCAGCGGGGCATTCGCCATCATGGCCTCTGCGCGTCCTCTGGCCGCTCAGCCGGCAATTCGTGGTGGATGCAGCGCCAGGCATGCGCACCTTCGCGGCGCACCGGCACCGCCACCGCGCACTCGGGCCGCGCGTATGCACAACGGTCGCGAAAACTGCAGCCGCGGATGTCGCCGATCAGCGACGGCACTACGCCCGCGATCGTTCCGAGGCGGCCGCCACGCTCGGTGCGCCCCGGCACCGGAATGCACGAGAGCAGCCCGCGCGTGTAGGGATGGCGCGGCGACGCGAACACGCTTTCGGCCGTGCCTTCCTCGACGATCTCGCCGGCGTACATCACCGCTACGCGATGCGCGATGCGCGCGACCACGCCGAGATCATGTGTGATCAGCACCATCGCGATGCCGAGATCGCTCTGCAGGTCAGCAAGCAGCCGCAGGATCTGCGCCTGGATCGTCACGTCGAGCGCGGTGCTCGGTTCGTCGGCAACCAGCAGTTCGGGGCCGCACATCAGCGCCATCGCGATCATCACGCGCTGCCGCAAACCACCGGACAACTGATGCGGAAACTGTCCGAGCCGCTCGCCCGCCGACGCGATGCCGACCTTGCCGAGCAGCTCAATCGCGCGCTCGCGCGCCTTCGCCGCGCCGCCGCCGCGGTGGACCAGATGAACCTCCATCAATTGGTCGCCGATCGTGTACGCCGGATTGAGCGCCGTCATCGGTTCCTGAAAGATCATCGCCATGCGATTACCGCGCAGTGCGTTGACGCGCTTCGGCGTCGCCTTCAGCAGGTCTTCGCCGAGCAGCGACAGCTGCTTCGCGCGCCGCGTTGCTGCTGCAGGCAGCAGGCTCATCACCGCCAGCGACGTGATCGACTTGCCGCAGCCCGATTCGCCGACGATGCACAGCGTCTCGCCGCGCTTGACCTGGAACGACACGTCGCGCACCGCACGCAGCGGGCCGTGCGGCGTCGCGATGTCGACGCTCAGTTCCTGCACATCCAGCACCGTGTCCGGCACCGGCTCCTCGCGCAGCACTGCGCTCATGCTCGCCCTTCAGGCGACAGCAGGTCGCGCAGGCCGTCGCCCGCCAGGTTGATGGAGAAGATCAGCACCGCGAGCGCGGCGCCGGGCAGGGCGATCAGCCAGAACGAGAAGAACATGTAGCTCTTCGCCTCGGAGATCATCAGCCCCCAGGATGGCAGCGGCGGCTGCACGCCGAGGCCGAGGAACGACAGCGCGGCTTCGAGCAGGATCGCACTGGCGGCCTCGAGCGTCGCGACGACGATCAGATGCGGCAGCACGTTCGGCAGCACTTCGCCCAACAGCACGCGCGGCGTCGAGGCACCGGCCGCCTGCGCCGCGGCGACGTAGTCGAGCGAGCGCACCTGCTGCGTCGCGCTGCGCATCACCACGGCGAAGCGGTCCCATTTGAGCAGCCCGAGCACCGTGATCACGACCCACAGCGAGCCGCCCATCAGGGCCACGGTGGCGAGCGCTACCAGAATCACCGGCATCGATAGCCGCGTCGTGACCAGGAAGCTGACCACCAAGTCGGTCTTGCCGCCGAAGTAGCCCGCCAGCATGCCCATCGTGGTGCCGATCAACCCGGACATGATCGCTACCGAGATGCCGATCAAGAGCGAGATGCGCGCGCCGTAGAAGAGCCGCGACAAGTAATCTCGCCCGAGCGGGTCGGTGCCGAGCGGGTGCACCCACGACCCGCCGTCGTACCAGAACGGGGGCACGGTGCGGTTCTCGAGGTTCTGCACATACGGGTCATACGGCGCGAACAACGGCGCAAACACGCCAAGAATCACGATCAGCAGCAGGAGCCCGACGCCGACCACGACCGCCTTGTTCTTCCACACGCGGCGCGCGAGGCCGGGCGCGGCGAGCGTCGTCAATCCGCCGGGCTCGAGCGCGACTGCTGCGACATCCATGCTGCTCGCCATCGCTAAGCGACCCGGATGCGCGGATCGAGCCACGCGTTGGCGATGTCGGACGCCAGCGTCAGCACCACGTAGATCACCGACAGCAAGAGCACGATGTTCTGCATCACCGGGAAGTCCTTGAACGTGATGCTCTGGTAGGCGAGGTAGCCCAGCCCATCGAGCGCAAAGATCGTCTCGACCACCACCGAGCCGCCGAGCAGGAAGCCGAGCTGCACCGCGGCGAGCGCCACCACCGGCACCACCGCATTCCTCAGCGCGTGCTTGAAGATGACCTGTGTCGCCGGCAATCCCTTGGCGCGCGCGGTGCGGATGTAGTCGGCCTCCAGCACCTCGATCATGCCGGCGCGGATCAGCCGCATGAACGCCGGCGCCGCGTAGTAGCCGAGCGCGATCGTCGGCATCACGAAGTGTTGCCAAGTGCCGCTGCCCGACACCGGCAGCCAGCGCAGCCAGATCGAGAAGATCATGATCAACAGCAGCGCGAAGAAGAAGTTCGGCAGCGCCTGCCCGACCACCGCGAGCGCCAGGCAGAGCCGGTCGATCCAGCTGTTGCGGTAGACCGCCGCCGCCACGCCGAGCGGCACCGAGATGAAGAGCGCAAATGCGAGCGCGAACACGCCCAGCATCATCGTCGTCTGCAGCTTGGAGAAGATCAGCGGCGCAGCGGGCGATCTGAAGTAGACCGACTCGCCGAAGTCGCCGCGCACCGTTTTGCCGAGCCACTCCACGTACTGAACCGGCAGCGGCCGGTCGAAGCCGTAGGTCTTGCGAATGAGTTCGATGTCGGCCTGCCGTGCGCCTTCACCCGCCAGCGCGATCGCCGGATCGCCGGATAAGCGCAGCAGCAGGAACGCGATCATCGATACAGCCAGGGCGACGAGGATCGCCAGCCCCAGCCGTTTCAGGACGTAGCCGACCATGCGCGCTCCGCGTCAGTTGCGGTTCACCGCGCCGCTACCGCCGTCGCTCCTTACTTCCAGGTCATTTCCCAGAACCGCACCATCTCGTCCGGATACGCCTCGAAGTTCAGGTCCCTGGTCGCGACGTAGTACACCGGCAGCGACCACAGCGGCACCGAGTACGCGTTGTCGGCGATCAGTTTGTGCGCCTCGCGGTACGCGTCCTTGCGAACGTTCGGGTCGACCGAATTGTTGCCCTTGATGAGCAGGTCACGCGCTTTGGGGTCGCGCGTGATGTCGTCGGCTTCGAATGCGAACCACACCGGCGTCGATGCCGACACGTCGTTGACCGAGAACGAGCCCCAGGTCTGGTGCGTCAGCGAGGCCTTGCCGGCGCGGATCGAGTCGCGCATCGCGGCGTACTGCGAGAACGTCAGCTTGGCGCGAATGCCGGCCGCCTGCAGGTTGCTGATGATCGCCTCGGTCTGGTTGCGCTCGCGGTACGCGAAGATCTCGGTATCGAGGCCGTTCGGGAAGCCGGCCTCGGCCAGCAGCTTCCTCGCCAGCGCCGGGTCGTACTTGTAGCGCGTGGCGCCTTCGTCGGTGCAACCGAACTGCGACGGGAAGCACTGCGTGTGCAGCACGCGCGATCCGGCGCCGACGATGTTTTTCACGATCGACTCGCGGTCGATCGCATGTGTGATCGCCTTGCGCACGCGGATGTCCTTCAACGCCGGCGTCGGCGTGTTGTCGGTGGAGTTCAACTGCATGAACACGATGCGCATCGTTTCGCCGCTGACCACCTGCAGGTGCGGCACCTTGCCCGCCTGGTCGGCCTGGTCCTTCGGCACATGCATGATCAGGTCCGCGCCGCCCGACAGCATCTCCGCCATCTGCGTCTGCCGATCGGGGATGAAACGGATCTCGAGCTTGGAGATCTTCGGCGTGCCCTTCGGCCCGCCCTTGAAGTAGTCCGCGTTGCGTTCGAGCGAGAGCGACTTGCCCTGCACGTAGTTGGTGACCTTGTACGGGCCGGAGCCGACCGGCTTCGCGCTCATCCCCTTCGGGCCGACCTCGGCGTAATACTTGGCCGGGTGCATCACGACCGGACCCGCCAGGTACTCGATTGCGGCCGGGAACACCTGCTTCGTCGTGACGCGCACCTTGTACTTGTCGATCTTGGTGGCTTTGTCGATCCAATTGACGTTGGCCTGGGTCGTGACCTTGTTGGCCGGGTCGGCGACGAAGTTCAGCGTGTAGACCACCGAGTCGGCGTCGAACGCCTCGCCGTTGTGGAATTTGACACCCTGGCGCAGATCGAACTCGATCGTCTTGTCATCGATCTGCTTCCAGCGGGTCGCCAGGTTGCCTTTGTACTCGTTGGTCTTCGGATTGCGCACCACCAGCGTGTCCCAGACCTGGGCGCCGATGATCACGCCGCTACGCACGTTGTTGAAGAACGGGTCGATGTTCTCCGGTGCCTGGTCGTAGGCGAAGCGGATCGTGTCGTCTTTCTTGTTGGCCAGCGCCGGGCCAGCGATGCCGAGCGCCGCAGCGAGCAGCGTCCCGGCAACAATATTGAGCCCTGCTCGGGCAGAACTAAGAGCTTCCATGGCGTCTCCTAAATAGTTGTGTTCGTCCGTGCCCGACGGCAGACGTGCAGCGGCGAAAGGCAGTGTCGCGCGGAGAGGGTGGGCGGGTCAAACGATTCCGGTCTGCTTTACTTCGCCGGCGCGATCTCGGTGACGGTGAACGCTCCGTCAGCCCCCTGCGCTCTAGACTTCACCTTGCCGCCCCGTACCGCATTGATCTCGCGCAGGCCCCCGGGGAGCGCTTCGGCCCCGAACGTCGCGGTTTCAGGGTCCTTCAGCTGCACGTCGCCGCCTCGAGTTGTGAGAGCTTCGCAGGCAGTGGGTCTCTGGTGCTCGTCGAAGGGCGCCCATCCGGCGTCGAGCGTCTGCAGACGGGGAGAAGCGGATGCGTGCTGGGCGGTGTTCAATGCTATCTCCCGATGCGCACTGCGCGGACTGCAGGCGCATTCAACTCCAATAGCGCGGCGCGCGGTGTAATGGTCTGCAAGGCGCCCGGCGTCCGGAGGAGCGCAAATATCTGTTAGAGTTTTGCGCACCCTGACGCGCGCGAGAGGCAGCGAGATGGTGAAGGACAAGATTGTGCTGGTGACCGGCGCAGGCGGCGGCATCGGGCGCGATTTCGCGCTCGCCTTTGCCGCGCACGGCGCGAAGGTGGTGGTAAACGACCTCGGCACCTCGGTGGCGGGCGAGGGCGCGAGCGCCGGCCCGGCGCAGAAAGTCGCGGACGAGATCAAGTCGAACGGCGGGCACGCCATCGCCAGCACCGACAGTGTCGCCGACTGGGAATCCGCCAACCGCATCGTCAAGGCCGCGATCGACGCCTTCGGCCACATCGACTGCGTGGTGAACAACGCCGGCATCCTGCGCGACCGCTTCTTCTTCAACATGTCGGTGGAGGAATGGAAGTCGGTGATCGACGTGCATCTGAACGGCTCGTTTTACGTGTCGCGCGCCGCGGCGCCGTATTTCAAGAGCCAGAATTCGGGCTGTTACGTGCACATGACGTCCACCTCGGGCCTGATCGGCAACCTGGGCCAGGCCAACTACTCGGCCGCCAAGCTCGGCGTCGTCGGGCTGTCCAAGTCGATCGCGCTCGATATGGCGAGGTACGGGGTGCGCTCCAACTGCATCGCGCCTTTTGCCTGGAGCCGCATGATCGGCTCGATACCCACCGAGACGCCCGATCAGAAGGCGCGCGTCGAGAAGATGAAAGTCATGGAGACCGCCAAGATCGCGCCGCTCGCCGTGTACCTGGCGAGCGACACCGCGAAGGACGTGACCGGCCAGATCTTCGCCGTGCGGGCCAACGAGCTGTTTCTCATGTCGCAGAGCCGGCCGGTGCGTTCGGTGCATCGCGCCGGCGGCTGGACGCCGCAGGACATTGCCGCGCACGGCATGCCGGCGCTGCGCCAGAGCTTCTTTGCGCTCGATCGCACCCAGGACGTGTTCACATGGGATCCGCTCTAGCCGACACCCGCTTCGCCGACCTGCGCGAGGGCGTGCGCGCCCTGTGCGCGCAGTTCGACTCCGCCTACTGGCAGAAAGTGGACGAGGCGCGCGCCTACCCCGAGGCCTTCGTCGATGCGCTGACCCAAGCCGGCTGGATGGCCGCGCTCATCCCGGAGCAGTACGGCGGCTCGGGCCTGTCGCTCACCGAGGCGAGCGTGATCATGGAGGAGGTGTCGCGCTCGGGCGGCAATCCGGGGTGCTGCCACGGCCAGATGTACAACATGAACACGCTGCTGCGCAACGGGTCGGAG
>DASTTC010000047.1:0-2685 GCA_035760345.1 Burkholderiales bacterium
CGTCAGGCCGGCCGAATTCTGCTCGGCGCGCGCCGCGAGGCCCATGGTCTCCAGCACGCGCATCGCCTCGTCCTCGGCGCGCCGCTGCCCGGTGCGCGTGTGCGCCGCGTACTCGAGCGGCACGCGCAGGTTGTCGAGCACGCTCATGCTGCGGAACGGCTTGGGGATCTGGAAGCTGCGTGCGATGCCCAGGCGCGCGCGCTTGAACGGCGGCAGGCGCGTGATGTCGCGGCCCTGGAACACGACGCGCCCCTCGTCGTTGAACAGCGCGCCGGAGATGCAGTTGATGAGCGTGGTCTTGCCCGAGCCGTTCGGGCCGATGAGGCCGAGGCGCTCGCCCGGCGCCACCGCGAGCGCGATGCCCTCCAGCGCGGTGAAGCCGCCGAAGCGCTTGGCCAGTCCCGAGACCTGCAGCAGGGCGCTCATGCGCGCTTGCGCCAGCGCTTGCGCACGAGGCCGACGATGCCCTGCGGGGCGAGCGTGATGAACAGCACCAGCATGATGCCGACGAGCAGCACGTTCAGCTCCGAGGAGATGGTGACCGTGATCACCTCCTGCGCCGAGCCCACGAGCAGCGCGCCGACCACCGGCCCGGCCCAGTGCGCGGTGCCGCCGATCATCGGCATGGCGATCGCGTTGACGGCGATGAACAGGTTGAACGCCGAGACCGGATCGACGTAGGTGACGAAGTAGGGGTAGGGCGCGCCCGCCACGCCCATCATCGCGCCCATCACGGTGGTGGAGACGAGCTTCAGGCGCAGCGTCGGCACGCCCGAGCACTCGGCGGCGACCTCGTCGTCGCGGATCGCGGCGAGGCCGCGCCCGAGGCGCGAGCTGGAGAGCGCGCGCGAGACCGCGATCGAGCCGAGCGCGAGCAGCAGCATCACCATGAACAGCATCTCGCTGTAGCTGTCGAACCACAGGTGCTCGTCGGGCGTGAGCATGTAGGTGCCCTTGGCGCCGCCGACGTAGCTCCAGTTGTTGATCAGCGTCTCCAGCACGATCCCCATGGCGAGCGTGGCGATGGCGAAGTACACGCCCTTCAGGCGCAGCGTCAGGTAGCCCACGCCCAGGCCGATCAGGCCGCAGATCAGGGCCGCGGCGAGGATCATCAGCGGCAGCGGCAGCGCGAAGGCCTTGTGCAGGAAGATGGTGGTGTAGGCGCCCACCGCGAAGAAGGCGGCGCTGCCGAAATTGACGTAGCCGGTGAAGCCGCCGAGGATGTTCCAGGCCACCGCCATGATCAGCGCCTGCAGCACGACGTAGGTGGCGTTGAAGTAGTAGGGGTTGTCGGCGAGCTCGGTGAAGGCGAAGCCCGCGGCCAGCGCCGCGGCGATCGCCACCCGGAATCCCCAGCCGCGCATCGCTATCGCCCGAACAGCCCCGCGGGCCGGATGGCGAGCGTGAGGAGCAGGACGCCGAAGGCCACCGCGGGCGCCCACGACGGGCCGTAGAAGGTCGACACCAGGTTCTCGGTCACGCCGAGGAGCAGCGCCGCGATCAGCATGCCCTGGATGCTGCCCATGCCGCCCAGTACCACGATGGCGAACACGCGCCCGATGTACTGGCGGCCGACCGAGGGCTCCACCGGGCCGATGATGATGAGCAGCGCGCCGGCGATTGCCGCGGTGGCGATGCCCAGCCCGAAGGCCCACTGCTTGATGCGCACCGGGTCCGCGCCCATCAGCTGCAGCGCGCCGCGGTCCTGCGCCACCGCCTGGATGGCGCGGCCCATGAAGGTGCGCGACAGGTACAGCCACACCGCGGCGGTGAGCGCCATCGACACGAGGAACGGCACCAGCATGCGCCCGGGCAGGTCGACGAAGCCGATGGCGAGCGTCTGCGCCGAGTAGCCGGCGTTCACCAGGCGGTAATCCACGCCGTAGACGAGGATCAGCGTCACCTCGATGATGAACATCAGGCCGAAGAAGAAGGCGAGTCCCGAGAGCGACTCCTGCCCGGTGCGCTCGAAGGCGGCGTAGTAGATGCGGTAGATCGCCACCCCGACGATGAAGAACAGCGGCGCGGCGAGCACCCCGACCAGCACCGGGTCGAGCCCGAAGCGCGAGTTGAGGATGTAGGCGGTGTACGAGCCGACGATGACGAACGCCGGGTGGGCGATGTTGACGATGTCGAGCTGGCCGAAGACGATCGCCAAGCCGATCGCCACGGCGGCATAGAAGCCGCCGAGCAGCAGCCCCGAGACGACGGCGTTCGCGAACAGATCAGCCGAGAACACCGTCGCCCGGGCCTTTCAGGTCGCAGGCGCGGCTACTGCTTGTACGGGTAGACCATGTCCCCCGACTTCCAGGCCTTGGGATAGAGCACCAGGCGCTTGCCGGGCTTGGCGAACTGCTCCAGGTTGTCCGGCTGCACGTCGCGGAACTGCACCATCAGCGCGCGCGAGGTGGCCCACTCGCCGTTCTTGCCGAACTTCACCTTGCCGACCACCGTGTCGTGCTCGTTCTTGCGGATGTAGGCGGCCAGCTTCGCCTGGTCGAGGCCCTTGGTCGCCTCCACCGCCTGTCCGAGGATCTGCATGTAGGCGTAGGCGAAGGGCGGCAGGTAGTGGCCGAGCGGATCCACGCCCTTGCCCTTGGCGGCTTCCTGGTACTTGGCGAGGAACTCGTTCACGCCCGCGAACTGCAGCGTGGGCTCGGGCACCCAGAAATCGTAGTTGACGAT
>DASTTC010000048.1:0-5109 GCA_035760345.1 Burkholderiales bacterium
TCGCGCAGCACCTGCGCAACCTCGTCCTTGTTCAGCACCCCGGGAATCTGCAGCAGCATGCGCGTCCGCAATCGGCGAAAATTGCGGCCGATGATAGCACCGGCACGCAGGATGCTCCTCGGGCTCGCGCTGTGCCTCCCCGCCCTCGCCGCGTGGAGCCAGGGCGTCACGCCGCGCACGGTGGTCCTCGGGCAGTCGGCGCCGCTAACAGGCCCGCTGCAGCCGCTCGGCGAAGAGATGCGCAATGGCGCCCTCGCCTACTTGCGCAAGCTGAACGACGCAGGCGGCGTGCACGGCCGGCGCCTCGAACTCGCCACGCTCGACGACGGCGGCGAGCCGGCGCGCTCGCTCGCCAATACCCGCCGCTTCATCGAGGAGTACCGCGTCTTCGCGCTGCTGGCCTACCCCGAACCCAGTCTCACCCGGGAAGTTCTGGCGACGGTGCAGCAGGCGCGTATCCCGCTCTTCGGCGCCGCGACCGGGGCAGCGAGCGCGCGCCGGCCCGGACGCGGCGTATTCTCAGTACGCGCGAGCCGCGCGGACGAAGCGGAGCAGGTCGTCAGCCACTACGCGCTGCTCGGGCTCAAGCGATTCGCCCTGGTCCGTAAGGACGATGCCGCAGGCGCCGAGTTCCTCGCCGGGGCGCGCAATGCGCTCTCGGCCCGCGGGCCGGCGCCCCTGGCGGACATCGTTCTGCTGGACGACGCGGCCGGCCTCGCCGGCGCTGCGCGGGACGCCTTCATGGCGGATCCGCAGGTGGTGGTGGTCGCGCTGGCGCAGCCGCCCGCCGCGGACTTGATACGCGAGATCAGGCGCGGCGGCAGCGGTGCCCAGATCGTGGCCCTGTCCACGTCGGACCCCGATGCGCTCGCCAAGGCGCTGGGACCAGGCGGCACCGGGATCGCGTTGTCGCAGGTCGTACCGCCGCTCGCGCAAGTTTCGCTGCCGATCGTCTCGGAGTATCGCGCCGCGCTGGCAGCCGAAACCGGGCGTACAGCGCATGACCCGAGGTCTCTGGAGGCCTACATTGCCGCCAAGGTGTTCGCGGAGTCGGTGCGCCGGGCAGGACCCGGGCTGTCGCGGGAAGCGCTGTGGCGCGCGCTCGATGCCATGTCGTTCTACGACGCGGGCGGCTATGGCGTGGCGTTCTCGCGCAATCGCCGGCAAGGCAGCACCCGCGTCTACCTGATGGCCATCGGGCAGGACGGCAAGCTGCTGCACTGATGTAACCTCAGGCGCGTCGCCAGGTCGTTCCCTGCGGGCCGTCCTCGAGGAGGATGCCCTTCGCGAGAAGCTCATCGCGGATCCGATCGGCGCCCGCATAGTCTTTCGCCTTGCGCGCACCAATCCTCGCCGCGATGCGCTCCAGGACCCAGTCGTCCGCGCTTGCGCCCTGGAGGAACTGCGTTGTGTCGCGCTGCAGCAGCCCAAGGACTCCACCGAGCGCGCGCAGCTGCGGCGCGAGCCCTCGCTCGCCGCTGTTCACCCTCGAGGCGAGCTCGAACAGCACGGCCACCGCCTCCGGCGTGCCGAAATCATCGTCCATCGCTTGCTTGAAGCGCTGGGCATGCGACTCGCGCCAGTCGACGGCCCTCTGCGCAGGGGGCAAGCCCTTCAGGGAAACGTAGAGCCTGGTGAGCGCACCCTTCGCGTCCTCCAGATGCGCGTCGGAATAGTTCAGCGGGCTGCGGTAGTGCGCACGCAGCATGAAAAAGCGGACCACCTCCGCGTCGTAGCGCTGCAGGACATCGCGAATCAGGAAAAAGTTGCCCAGCGACTTCGACATCTTCTCCTCGTCCACGCGCACGAAGCCGTTGTGCATCCAGTAATTGACGAACGGCGCGCCGCTCGCGCCCTCGGACTGCGCGATCTCGTTCTCGTGGTGGGGAAACTGCAGGTCCTGCCCGCCGCCATGGATGTCGAACGGCTCGCCGAGCAGCGCGCGGCTCATGGCCGAGCATTCGATGTGCCAGCCGGGCCGACCCGCGCCCCAGCGGGAATCCCACTGCGGCTCGCCGGGCTTGGCGCGCTTCCACAACACGAAGTCGAGCGGATCCTCCTTGGAGCGGTCGACCTCGACCCGCTCACCCGCGCGCAGTTCGTCAGGGCTCTTGCCCGAGAGCTTGCCGTAGCCGGGAAAGCGGCGCACGGAAAAATTCACGTCGCCGGAGGCGGACTGGTAGGCAAGGCGCCTCGCCGCGAGGCGCTCGATCATCTCGAGCATTTGCGGCACGTACTGCGTCGCGCGCGGCTCCTGATCGGGTTTGTCCACGCCGAGCGCGGCCAGGTCCTCGTCCATGGCGCCAATGAATCGCGCGGTCAGCGCATCGACCGGCTCGCCCCTGTCCGCCGCGCGACGGATGATCTTGTCGTCGATGTCGGTAATGTTGCGCACGTAGGTGACGCGATAGCCACTCGCACGCAGCCAGCGGCACACCACGTCGAATACGACCATCACACGCGCATGCCCGAGATGGCAATAGTCGTACACGGTCATGCCACACACGTACATTCGCACCTCGCCCGGCCGGATCGGGACGAAATCCTGCTTCTGCCGGGCCAGCGAGTTGTGGATTCTGAGCATCGGGGAGGTTGCGCGCGGACCGGGGACTGGCGTTGTGATCGTGCGAGCCTTAGTCTAGAATCAGCAAGTTCTCGTAGATCCTTGAAAACTATAGCACAATGTTTGTTTCGTCCATGACCCGCCCGAGCTTCGCTCTGTTCGCCATCGGCATCATCCTGCTCGCGGGCGCCGCACGCGCGGACGATCTGGCCGAGGCGAACAAGCTGCTGCGCGCGGGACAGCACCAGCAAGCCATGCAACGCGTCAACCAGATGCTGGCGGGCAAGCCTGCCGATCCGCAGGCCCGGTTCCTCAAGGGGTTGATCCACGCCGAGCAAGGCGATGCGGGCGCAGCCATCCAGATGTTCCAGAAGCTGACCGAGGATTATCCGGAGCTGCCTGAACCGTATAACAACCTGGCCGTGATCTACGCGTCGCAGGGCCAGTACGACAAGGCGCGCTTGGCGCTCGAGCAGTCGATCCGCACCCACCCGAGTTATGCGACCGCCTACGAGAACCTCGGCGACGTGTACGCGCGGCTTGCCAGCCAGGCCTACGACAAGGCGCTCAAGCTGGATTCCTCCAATGCCGGCGCGCAGAACAAGCTGGCGCTGGTGCGGGACCTGGTGGGCGGAGCGCCGCGTGAAGCCCCCGTGGTGCTCGCCGCCGCCCCGAAAAGCGCTCCCGTGGCACCTGCACCGAAGCCGCAGGCCACGCCCCCCGTGAAACCGCTGGCCCTGCCGGACGCCCAGCCGCCTGATGTGCTGCAAGCGGTGACGGCCTGGGCAGACGCCTGGTCGCGCAAGGACGTGGCCGCGTACCTCGATTCGTACGCGAAGGACTTCCGCACGCCGAAGGGCGAACCGAGGAACCTCTGGGAGAGTGAGCGGCGCCAGCGCCTGAGCACGCCCAAGTCGATTTCCGTGAAGGTCGATGTCACCCGCGTCGTCGACAAGGGCGACGGGCGCATCAGCGTCACCTTTCGCCAGGACTACCGCTCCGAGCTGTTCAGCGGGAGCGCGCGCAAAACGTTGCTGATGGGCAAGTCGGAGGACGGCCGCTGGCGCATCGTACAGGAGCAGGTGGCGAATTGAAGCTCGTGCGCCTTGCCGCGGTGGCGTTGCTCCTGCCGCTGTGCGCCCTCGCCTCGTCGCCCGAGCCGGCGTTGTCCGAAGTGGTCGAAGCGATCGAAGCCAACCGCCTGGACCTTGCCCTGCGGCGTGTCGAGAAGCTCCTCGACGCGCATCCCACGTTCCGCCTGGCGCATTTGATCCGCGGCGACCTGTTGCTCGCGCGGGCGCGGCCGCTGCAAACGTTCGGCAACGTGGCGAAGACCGTGCCTCAGGCCCAGCTCGACGATCTGCGCTCGGAGGCGCTGGTGCGGCTGCGCGCCCTGCGCGAGCGCCGCGAAGTGGGCCTCCTGCCCCGCTATGTCCTGCAGCTGCACCCGGGCCAGAAACACGCGCTGCTCGTCGACTCGCGGCGATCGCGGCTGTATGTGTTCGAAAATGCCGACGGCCGACCGCGCTATGTTGCCGACTACTACGTCAGCCTGGGCAAGGGCGGCATCGACAAGGTCCGCGAAGGCGACCAGAAGACGCCGGTCGGCGTGTACTACGTCACCGCCAACCTGCCGCGCAACAAGCTCACCGATTTCTACGGCGCGGGCGCCTATCCGATCAACTATCCCAACGAGTGGGACCGGCGCCTCGCCCGCACCGGCTACGGCATCTGGGTGCATGGCACGCCGCCCGATACTTACAGCCGACCGCCGCGCGCGAGCGATGGCTGCATCGTGCTGGCCAATCCGGACCTGGTGGCGGTCGGCCGCTTCATGCAGGTCGGCATGACGCCGGTGGTCATCGCCCGGGAACTGGAGTGGGCGCACGCCGCGACGCTCGAGGCCGACCGCAGCTCGCTCGCGGCGGCGCTGGAGGAGTGGCGCAGCGATTGGGAAAATCGCGATACCGCGCGTTACCTGAAACACTATTCGACGGCGTTCCGGTCCGGCAAGCAGGATCTCGCGGCCTGGTCGGCGCACAAGCGCGGCGTCAATGCCGCGAAGAGCTGGATCCACCTCGCCCTGTCCGAAGTGTCGATGCTGCGCTATCCGGATCAGGGTGATTTCGTGGTGGTCAGCTTCAACCAGGACTACCGTTCGAGCAATCTGTCCAACACCCTGCGCAAGCGCCAGTACTGGAAAAAGGAAAACGGCCGCTGGCGCATCCTTTACGAGGGAACGGCATGACATTCAGGCTCGCTGGGCTGTGGAAACCTCTGGTCATGCTGTCGGCGGCGGCGGCAGCGCCCGGCGCACTGGCTGCCGATCCGCAAGTCGACCTCAAGACGAGCGCCGGCACCATCCGGTTGGAGCTCTACCCGGGCAAGGCACCGAAGTCGGTGGCGAATTTCCTGCAGTACGTGAAGGACGGGCACTACGATGGCACCGTGTTCCACCGCGTCATCGACGGCTTCATGATCCAGGGCGGCGGCTTCGACGGCAGCTACCAGCAGAAGGCGACGCGCGATACGATCCAGAACGAGGC
>DASTTC010000049.1:0-2063 GCA_035760345.1 Burkholderiales bacterium
CGCCCGCCAGGTCGACGCCCAGAACGCGGGCGCCCTCGGCGCGCAGCGCCTCGGCGATGCCGCGCCCGATGCCGTTGGCCGCCCCGGTGACCAGGGCCGTGTCCCCCTGCAGGAGCTTCATGGGCCGGAGTGTAGCGCACCGCCCTCTGGTAGACTGGCCAGTCTAATTTCGGCCGGGACCCCTCCCGCATGAGCCAGCTCAACCGCGAGCGCGTGCTGCGCGCCGCGACGCGTTCCTTCCTCGCGCAAGGCTACGTCTCGAGCATCGATGCGATCGCGCGGCGCGCCGGGGTGGCGCGGCAGACCGTGTACGAGCACTTCGAGAGCAAGGACGCGCTGTTCCAGGAGGCGGTGCGCGGCCTCGCCCGACGCGTGCTGGTGACGCTGGACGGATCGCCGCAGGAACTGCGCGCCACGCTGACCCGCTTCGCGCTGGCCTATCGGCGTCGCGTGCTCGGCGCGCAGGGCATCGCGATGTTCCGCGCGCTGATGCCGGAGGTGCCGCGCTTCCGGCCGCTGGCGCGCTCGATGTACGCCGCGGGCGCGGGGGAGATGGTGCGCCGCCTCGGCGCCTGCCTGGAACAGGCGATGCACGCCGGACAATTGCGCCGCGACGACCCCGAGTTCGCCGCGGAGCTGTTCCTCGGCATGCTGGTCGGCCAGGAACGGGTCAAGCGCCTGTTCGGCGTAACGGGGCACCCGCCCGGCGACCGGGCGCGCGCGCAGCGGATCGTGGACTGTTTCCTACGGGCCTACCAACCATGACGATCAGAACCCTTCTCGCCGCCACCACCTGCCTTGCCGTGCTGGCCGGCTGCGGCCAGGGCGATGCGCAGAACAAGCCCGCCGCGGGCGCAGCGCCGGCGGCGATCGCTGTCACCACGATGCGGGCCGCTGCGCGGGCCGTGCCCGTGGCGTTCGAGGCGGTGGGACGCACCGAGGGCTCGCGCGAGGTCCAGGTGCGCGCGCGCGTCGCCGGCATCATCGAGGCGCAACTGTATCGCGAAGGCGACGCGGTGAAGGCCGGCGCGCCGCTGTTCCGCCTGGAGCGCGCGCCCTACGAGATCGAGCTGGCGCAGGCGCGCGCGTCGCTGGCCCAGGAGAGCGCGCGCCTCGAGCTCGCGCGCCAGGAGTTGGGGCGCCTGCAGGGTCTGTCCGACCGGCGCGCCATCAGCCGCAAGGAGGCCGACCTCGCCGCCTCCACGGCGCGCCAGACCGAGGCCGCCCTGCAGATCGCGCAGGCGCGGCTGCGGCAGGCGGAGCTCAACCTGTCCTACACCACGGTGAACGCGCCCATCGGCGGCGTCACCGGCCGCGCGCTGCAGTCGGTCGGCACGCTGGTGCAGCCGAACAACGATTCGGCGCTGCTCACCAGCCTCACGCGCGGCGATCCGATGTGGGTGCGCTTCGCCCTGTCCGAGGCCGAGTACGCGCGCCTGCGCTCGAGCGGCGCGAAAGCCATCGAGGTCAGGGCGGAACTCGCCGACGGCAGCGAGTATCCACAGGCCGGCAAGCTCAATTTCGCCGGCTCGACGGTTGACGCGAGCACCGGCACCGTGCAGATGCGCGCCGAGCTGCCCAACGCGCGCGGCGACCTCCTGCCCGGCCAGTACCTGCGCGTGCGCGTGATCGCCGGCACGCAGGAAGCGGTCGTGGTGCCCCAGGCGGCGGTGCTGCAGAACGCGGAGGGACGCTTCGTGTACGTCGCCGACGCCGACGGCAAGGCCGCGCAGCGGCCGATCCGCGCCGGTGCCTGGCTGGGCGGCGACTGGGTGGTGCTGGAGGGCCTGAAGGGCGGCGAGGCGGTGATCGTCGACAACCTCGCGCGCCTGCGCCCGGGCACGCCGGTGAAGATCGGCAAGGCCGACTAGATGTTCTCGCGCTTCTTCATCCACCGGCCGGTGTTCGCCGGCGTGCTGGCGATCGTCATCGTGCTCGCCGGGCTGGTCGCCTCGCAGGTCCTGCCGGTCGCGCAATTCCCCGAGATCGCGCCGCCGATGGTGATCATCAACACCAGCTACCCGGGCGCGAGCGCCGAGACGGTGTCGCGCACGGTGGCCGCG
>DASTTC010000050.1:0-2464 GCA_035760345.1 Burkholderiales bacterium
GGTGGTGCACCAGTCCACCGGCCGCGCCGCGCACGAGGTGGAGAAGGACATCGCGAAAAAGACCGGCAAGGCGCCGCTCTCCTACCACATGCTGTCGGCGTTCGCGACGGTCACCATCGACAAGTGGGACAACTTCCAGACGCTCAACTATCCCTACGGCCACTGCATCCTCACCGGCTACATGGGCCTGCGGCCGAAAGACCCCGACACCCTCGCCTACGAAAAGGTGATGCACAAGGCCTACGGCAAAGCGCGCACCGAGGAGATCCTCGGGGTCAACATCCATCACGTGCTCATCTACCCGGGACTGTCGGTGCAATCGCCGCTGCAGCAGCTGCGCGCGGTGCGCCCGCTCGGTGTCGACAAGACGCTTACCGAGATCTGGCACTTTCGCCTGAAAGGCGCGCCCGAGCCGATCTACCGTCGCTCGCTCGCCTATTACAACCTGGTCAATTCGCCGGCCACGCTGATCAACGCCGACGATCTGGAGAATTTCTGGAAGTGCCACCAGGGCCTGTCGTCGGATGGCGGCGACTGGGTGAGCTTCGGGCGCTTCCATGGCCGCGACATCGAGAAGGACGGCCGCGTCGAGACCGGCCCGAACATGGGCACCTCGGAAGCGCCGATGCGCAACCAGATGAAGGCCTGGGCCGGGTACATGGGGAGCGGCCGGTGAGCGCGAAGGCGCAGCACGACGCCGAGCAGTTCCTGTACCGCCAGGCGGCGCTGCTCGACGACAAGCAATGGCGCGACTGGATCGATCTGTTTTCGCACGACGGCATCTACTGGATGCCGCCGGATGCCTCCTACAAGACCTGGGACGGGCAGCCGGCGATCTTCGCCGAGGACAAGAACCTGATGGCCGTGCGCATGGGGCGCGTGCTGCACCCCGACGCCTGGTCGCAGCGCCCGCAGTGGGGCACCAACCACGTGGTGTCCAACGTGGTGATCGACAAGGCGGCGAGCAACGGCGACCTCGTCGTTCGCTCGCGCTTTCACATGATGGAGATGCGGCGCGACGACATCCGCCACTTCGCCGGGCAGTACACGCACCACCTGAAGAAGCTGAAGGGCGGCTACCGCATCAAGCTGCAGCGCGTGGACATGACCAACGCCGCGGCGGCCTACGACTACGTGCTGCAGGTCTGGGTCTAGCTGCGCTCAGGCCAGCCGGCCGCGCTTGGCCAGCGTCTCGCGTTCGAAGCCGGCGACGCGCTTGTAGCTCTCCGAGATCGCGACCAGCTCCTCGCGGCTGATCACATCCTCGATCCGTGCGAACGGCTTGTCGCCGCTGCGCTTCCACACCTCGCGCAGGATCGCGTCGGGCGGGTCGCTGCGGTTTCTCAGCACCAGCTCGTTCGCCGCGTGCAGCCTCGTCGCTTCATACGCCTGCAGCGCTTTCTGCGGGTCGGACTCGCGCGCCAGGCATCCCGCCAGCGAGCGCGCATCCAGGATGGCTTGTCCGGCGCCGTTCGAGCCTCGCGGGTACATCGGGTGCGCGGCATCGCCGAGCAGCGTCACGCGGCCGCGCGTCCAGTACGGCAGCGGGTCGCGGTCCGCCATCGGGTACTCGAGCACCTGTTCGGCGTTCTTCAGCAGCTCGGCGCAGTCGAGCCAGTCGAAGCGCCAACCCGCGAAGGTCGGGTAGAAATCCTCAAGGCGACCGCCGAGGTTCCAGTCGGCCATGACGTTGCGCGGCGACTGGATCTCGGCCACCCAGTTGATCAGCTGCCGGCCGTCGTCGTCGAGCTGCCTGCGGATGGGATAGACCACCAGCTTGCCGCACTCGAGCCAGCCAACGGTGGCCATCGTCGCGCCATCCAGGAACGGCTTGATGCGCGTCGTGCCGCGCCACATGTTGATGCCCTGGTAGGCCGGCGGCCCTTCCTCAGGGTAGAGGATCTTACGCACCTGCGAATGAAAACCGTCGCAGCCGATCACGCAGCTTCCCTCGGCAGCGGACCCGTGCTCGAACTTCGCGATGACGCTCTCGGCTTGCTCCTCTATCGAAACGCATTTGCACCCAAGCGCAATGCAATCGCTTCCAGCCCGCTGCCGCAACGCAGCCAGCAAGACCTCGTGCAGATCCGCGCGATGGATCGAGAGCTGCGGCCAGTCGTAGCCGGCAAAGCGCCCGCGCGGCTCGGCGAAGATGAGCTGCCCGAAACGGTTGTAAAAGCGCAGCTCCCGGGTTTCCACGGCCGCTGCGGCGAGCCGCTGCTCGAGCCCGAGCTCCCGCAGCTCGCGCATGCCGTGCGGCAGCAGGTTGATGCCCACGCCGAGCGGCTTGACTTCCGGCGCGGCCTCGAACACGCGGCAGGCAATGCCCGCCTCGTGCAGCGACAGCGCGAGCGTCAGCCCGCCGATGCCGCCGCCGATGATGAGGATTTCCATGCGGCGATTCTATCGCCGGCGCTGCAGCGCGATCTCGTAGCCGATCAACCCGAGCCCCGCCACCATCCCC
>DASTTC010000051.1:0-2466 GCA_035760345.1 Burkholderiales bacterium
ATCATGGCCGCGTGCCTGGACGTGGTGCTGCCCTACGTGCACGAAAGAAAGCAGTTCGGCCAGCCGATCGGCGAATTCCAGCTGATGCAGGGCAAGCTCGCCGACATGTACACCACGTTCTCGGCCTGCCGCGCCTACGTCTACGCCGTCGGCCAGGCGCTCGATCGGGGCCAAACGACGCGCAAGGACGCCGCCGGCGCGATCCTGTATGCCGCGGAGAAGGCCACCTGGATGGCGGGCGAAGCGATCCAGGCCATGGGCGGCATGGGCTACATCAACGAAACGCCCACCGGGCGGCTGTGGCGCGACGCCAAGCTCTACGAAATCGGCGCCGGCACGTCCGAGATCCGGCGCTGGCTGATCGGGCGCGAACTGTTCGGCGAGACCGCATGAGCCTCAAGCAGCTTCTGGACAACAACCGGGCCTGGGCCGAGGGCGCCGTGGCCGCCGACCCGGAGTACTTTGCGCGCCTCGCGCGCCAGCAGTCGCCCCAGTACCTGTGGATCGGCTGCTCGGACTCGCGTGTGCCCGCCAACCAGATCACCGGCCTCGCCCCGGGCGAGGTGTTCGTCCACCGCAACATCGCCAACGTGGTGGTGCACACCGACCTCAACTGCCTGACGGTGATCCAGTTCGCGGTGGATATCCTGAAGGTGCGGCACATCATCCTGTGCGGCCACTACGGCTGCAGCGGCGTGCTCGCGGCCATGACCCGCCATCGCATCGGACTGTCGGAGAACTGGCTGCGCCACGTGCAGGACGTCGCCAGTCGCCACGCCGGCGAGTTGCAGGCGCTCGCCGGCGAAGAGCAGCGCCACCGGCGCCTGTGCGAGCTGAACGTCGCCGAGCAGGTGCGTAACATTAGCGAGTGCACCGCGGTGCAGGATGCCTGGGGCCGCGCGCAGCCGCTCGAGGTGCACGGCTGGATCTACGACCTGAAGGATGGGCTGCTGCGCGACCTGGAATGCACTCGAAAGGGAACCTCATGAACCACGATCCGATCGTCATCGTTGCCGCCGCCCGCACGCCAATGGGCGGCTTTCAAGGCGAACTGAAGGGCTTCGCCGCGCCGGAACTCGGCGCCGCCGCCATCCGCGCCGCGGTTGAGCGCGCCCAATTGAAGCCCGAAGACGTGCAGGAGGTGATCATGGGCTGCGTGCTGCCCGCCGGCCAAGGCCAGGCGCCCGCGCGCCAGGCCTCGCTCGGCGCGGGCCTGCCGCTCGCCGCTGGCTGCACCACGGTGAACAAGATGTGCGGCTCGGGCATGAAGGCGGCGATGCTCGCGCACGACGAGCTGCTGGCCGGCTCGGTGGAAATCATCGTCGCGGGCGGCATGGAGTCGATGACCAATGCGCCCTACCTGCTGCCCAAGGCGCGCGCGGGCCTGCGCATGGGCCACGCCCAGGTGCTCGACCACATGTTCTTCGACGGGCTGGAGGACGCGTATGACAAAGGCCGCCTGATGGGCTCCTTTGCCGAGGATTGCGCGCAGAAGTACCGGTTCACGCGCGAAGCGCAGGATGCGTTCGCCATCGCGTCGCTCAAGCGCGCGCAACAGGCCAACAAGGAAGGCTGGTTCGCGTGGGAGACCACCCCGCTCGCCCTCAAGGCGGGCAAGGACGAAAAGTTCATGGAGACCGACGAGCAGCCGTTCAAGGCGAACCTGGAGAAGATCCCGACGCTGAAGCCCGCCTTCCGCAAGGACGGCACGGTGACGGCGGCGAATTCGAGCTCCATCTCCGATGGCGCCGCGGCGCTTATCCTCATGCGCCGCTCCACGGCCGAAAAGCGCGGGCTGGCGCCGCTCGCGACGATCATCGGGCACGCCACGCATGCGCAGGAGCCGGGCTGGTTCACCACCGCGCCGGTCGGCGCGTTGAAGACGCTGTTCGCGCGCACCGGCTGGAGCGGCGAAAAGGTGGACCTGTTCGAGATCAACGAGGCTTTCGCCGTGGTGCCGATGGCCGCGATGCGCGACCTCGGCCTGCCGCACGAGAAGGTGAACGTGCATGGCGGTGCCTGTGCGCTCGGCCACCCGATCGGCGCTTCGGGCGCACGCATCGTCGTCACGCTGATCGGCGCGCTGCGCAAGTACGGCAAGCAGCGCGGTGTCGCGAGCCTGTGCATTGGCGGCGGCGAAGCCACCGCCATGGCAATCGAACTGGCGTGAGCGCGAAGAAACCCACCAAGCGCGAGCTGCAGGCGCTGCTCGCGCGCGCCAGCTTCGTGCGGGGCTACGGCATGCGATTGCAAGCGCTGAGCGACAGAGAGTGCACCATCGCCATGCCCTTCAAGCGCGCGCTCGAGCGCCCCGGCGGCACGGTGAACGGCCCGGCCTTCATGGCCGCGGCCGACTGCGCCATGTGGCTCGCCATCAAGCGCCACATCGGCATCGAACACGACGCGGTGACCTCCGAGCTGAATACCGCGTTCCTGAATGCCGCGCGCCGCGAGACAGTGTATTGC
>DASTTC010000052.1:0-5188 GCA_035760345.1 Burkholderiales bacterium
CCTGAGCGCTGCGAGCTCCTCCACCAGCCCGTCGCGCAGCATGCGCTCGAAGCGCTCGGCGATGCGCCGGTGCAGCTCGGCGCGATCCTCGGGGATCAGGGCATAGGCTTTCAGCTCGAAGGGCAACGGCGGCGCTGCGGCCCTTTGCAGTTCGGAGATCGGCCGTCCGGTGAGCTCCCAGACTTCCAGCGCGCGCTGGATGCGCTGCGCGTCGTTGGGCGCGATGCGCGCGGCCGCTGCAGGATCGACTTTCGCCAGGTCCGCGTGCAGCGCCGGCCAGCCATGGCGCGCGGCGCGCGCGTCGATCTGAGAACGCAGGACGGGTTCGGCCACCGGCAATTCATCAATTCCTTGTGCCAGCGCCTTGTAGTAGAGCATCGTCCCCCCGACGAGCAGGGGCACCTTGCCCCGCCCTTGAATTTCCATGATCGCGTCGACGCAGTCGGCGCGAAACCGGCCTGCGGAATACCGCTCCGTCGGATCGAGGAGATCCACCAAGTGATGCTTGACGCGCTCGCGCTCGACGGCCGACGGTTTGGCAGTACCGATGTCCATCCCGCGATAAACCTGCGCCGAGTCCACCGACACGATCTCGATCGGGTGCCGGGCGGCAAGCGCCATCGCCAGCGTGGATTTCCCGCTTGCCGTGGGACCCAGCAGCGCATACGCAGTCGGCGCCACTAGCGCCCGCCGGTGACGTCCAGGATCGCGCCGGTGGAGTACGAGGCCTCGTCCGACAGCAACCACAGGACCGCGCGCGCCACTTCTTCGGGCTCGCCGCCGCGCTGCATCGGGATGCTGTCGCGCAGCCGCTCGATGCGGTTCGGCTCGCCGCCGGCGGCGTGGATCTGCGTGTGCACGAAGCCCGGGCGCACGCAGTTCACGCGTATGCCTTCCTCCGCCAGCTCCTTGGCGAGGCCTATCGTCATGGTGTCGATCGCGCCCTTGGAGGCCGCGTAGTCCACGTACTCGCCCGGCGAGCCCAGCCGCGACGCGCCCGAGGAGAGGTTCACGATGGCGCCGCCCTTGCCGCCGTGCTTCGTGGACATGCGCCGGATCGCCTCGCGCGCGCAGAGGAAGGCGCCGACGACGTTGATGGCGAACATGCGCTGCAGCCGTGCCGCGTCCATCGCCTCGACGCGCGACTGACGCGCGACGATGCCGGCGTTGTTGACCAATGCCGTCAGCGGGCCGAGCTGGCGATCGCATTCCTGGAACAGGTTGAGGACGTCGGGTTCCGAGGCGACGTCGCCGCCGACGGCGATTGCCGTTGCGCCGGCCGCACGTATCTCGTTCACCACGGTTTGGGCAGCCGCGCTGTTGTGCAGGTAGTTGACGCAGACCGCATAGCCGCGTTGTGCGGCGAGCCGCGCAGTGGCGGCGCCGATGCCGCGACTGCCGCCGGTGATCATCATCACGCCGCCGGTCATGGTTATCGCCCGCGCAGGAAGAGCTTGTCGAGGTCGGCGAGCGTGAGCTGGTACCAGGTGGGCCGGCCGTGGTTGCAGCTCCCGGAGCGCTCGGTCTGCTCCATCTCGCGCAGCAGGGCATTCATCTCCGGGATCGACAGCGCGCGGTTCGCGCGCACCGCCGCATGGCAGGCCATCGTCGCCAGCAGTTCGTTCTGGCGGGCGGCGAGCACCTGCGCCGCGCCGAACTCGCGCAGCTCGGCAAGCAGCGAGCGCGCGAGCGCCGCCACGTCGCCGCCGGCGAGCAACGCCGGCGCCGCGCGCACCGCAAGCTCATTCGGGCCGGCGACGGTGAGCTCGAGCCCCAGCTGCCCCAGCGCTTCGCGGTTGTCTTCCGCAGTGGCGACTTCCAGCGCCTCGGCGCGGAACACCACCGGCACCAGCAGGCTCTGGCGCTCGATCGCGCCGGCGTCGAGGCCCGCCTTCATCTTCTCCATCAGGATGCGCTCGTGTGCGGCGTGCATGTCCACCAGCACCAGGCCCGCTTCGTTCTGCGCGAGGACGTACACGCCATGGAGTTGGGCGAGGGCATAGCCGAGCGGCGGCGCCTGCGCCGAGACGGGGAGCGGCGCCGGCGCAGGCCGGTAGTCCATCACCGGCTCCTGCATCGCCAGGGCCGCCTGGATCGCAGGCCCTTGCGATGCCACAGTCGCGTAGCTCACGGGCGACTCGGCCGCGGAGGGCGCAAGCGCGCGCTTTAGCGCATGGAACACGAACTGGTGGATGCTGCGCGCGTCGCGAAAACGCACCTCGGTCTTTGCCGGGTGCACGTTCACGTCCACGCCGCGCGGGTCGAGTTCGAGGAACAGCACGAAGGCGGGCTGGCGCTCGCCGTGCAGCGTGTCGCGATAGGCTTCGCGCACGGCGTGCGCGAGAAGGCGGTCGCGTACGAAGCGGCCGTTGACGTAGAAGTACTGCGCGTCGGCGCGGTTGCGCGCCGCCTGCGGCGTGCCGGCGAGGCCGTGCAGGCGCAACGGCCCGGCCCGGGCATCCAGCGGCACGCTGGCCGCGGCGAATTCGGCGCCGAGCAACGCCGCGGCGCGCGCCTCGGCCGGCTGGGGCGCGAGGTGCGCCGAGACGCGCCCGTTATGCTTGAGCGAAAAGGCGAGCTCGGGTCGCGCCAGCGCGACGCGCCGGAACACTTCGTCGCAATGGCCGAACTCGGTGGCCTCGGTGCGCAGGAACTTGCGCCGCGCCGGCGTGTTGAAGTAGAGATCCTGCACCGCGACGGTGGTGCCGGGGGCGCGCGCCGCCGGGCGCGGCGCGCGCGGCGCCCCGCCTTCGGCGGCGAGCGACCACGCATGCGCCGCAGCGCGCGCGCGGGACACCAGCTCGACGCGCGCCACCGCGGCGATCGAGGCGAGCGCCTCGCCGCGAAATCCCAGCGTCGCCACGCCCTCGAGATCCTCGAGCGAGCCGATCTTGCTGGTGGCGTGGCGCGCGAACGCGAGGCCCAGATCCTCGCGCACGATGCCCGCGCCATCATCGTCCACCTGCACGCGCTTCGCGCCGCCCTGGTCGAGCGCGACCTGGATCTGCGTGGCGCCGGCGTCCAGGCTGTTCTCGAGCAGTTCCTTGAGCACCGACGCCGGACGCTCCACCACTTCGCCCGCCGCGATCTGGCTGATGAGCAGCTCGGGCAGCTCGCGGATGTTGCGCATGCGCGGAGTATATAGAATCGCGTCATGGAGCTCGTCGCGTCGCTGTGGGATTTCGTCGTCCGTCTGGACGTGCACCTGGCGGCGTTCATCGCCGAGCACGGCGTGTGGGTGTACGCGCTGCTGTTCGTCATCGTGTTCTGCGAAACCGGGCTGGTGGTGACGCCGTTCCTGCCCGGGGATTCGCTGCTGTTCGTGGTGGGCACGCTTGCCGCCGCGGGCGGCATGGATATCGGCGTGGTGATGGCGCTGCTGGTCACCGCGGCGCTGTGCGGCGACAACGTCAATTACTGGATCGGGCGTTGGGTGGGGCCGAAGGTGTTTCGTGCGGAGGACTCGCGCTGGTTCAATCGCCGGCACCTCGATCGCACGCACGCGTTCTACGAGCGCCATGGCGGCAAGGCGATCATCCTCGCGCGCTTCGTGCCGATCGTGCGCACCTACGTGCCCTTCGTCGCCGGCATCGGCGCCATGCCCTACGCGCGTTATCTCGCCTTCTGCGTGGCGGGCGCGCTGCTGTGGGTGGTGTCGCTCACCCTCGCCGGCTACTGGTTCGGCAACATTGCGCTGGTGAAAGACAACCTCGCCGTGGTGATCGTGGTCATCGTCGCCGTCTCGGTGATGCCGATCGCGATCGAGTTGCTGCGCGCGCGCCGGCGCGCCACGCGCTGATCAGTTCAGTGCCAGGGGGCTTTGCGGCCGCGGCGGGTGCAGCTGGAAGTAGCGCTTGATGCCCCCCAGCATGGCGCGCGCCATCTTGTCCTGGTAGGCCTTGTCCCGCAGGCGCAGCTCTTCCTGCGGATTGGAGATGAACGCGGTCTCGACCAGGATGGAGGGCACGTCGGGTGCCTTGAGCACCGCGAAGCCGGCACGCTCCACCTGCGCCTTGTGCAGCGTGTTGATCTGCCCCAGCGCGGCGAGCACGGCGCCGGCGAGCTTCTGGCTGTGGTCGCTGGTCGCGGTCTGCGAGAGATCCAACAGCACCTGCTTGAGATAGGGGTCGCGCGTGTCCAGGTTGACGCCGCCGATCAGGTCGGAATCGTTTTCCTGCTCTGCCAGCCAGCGCGCGGCGACGGAGGTCGGCCGCTGCGACAGCGTGAACACGGAGGAGCCGCGCGCATGCGGCCGGATGAAGGCGTCGGCGTGCACCGAAACGAACAGGTCGGCCTTCACGGCGCGCGCCTTCTCCACGCGCGCCTGCAGCGAGAGGTAGTAGTCGGCGTCGCGCGTGAGCACCGCGCGGATGCCGGGCTCTGCGTCGACCAGCGCCTTCAGGCGCAGCGCGATCAGCAGCGTGATGTCTTTTTCCAGGGTGCCGCGGCGACCGCGGGCGCCCGGATCCTCGCCGCCGTGGCCGGCGTCGATGACGACGGTCGCCAGGCGTTCCACCGCGGGCTTGCCCGGAAGGCGCTTGTCCGGCGGCGCCCCGATCTGGCCGCCCAGCTCAAGCAGCGCCGCAAGCGGGTCGGGCGGCACCAGCGGATACAGGTCGAGCACCAGGCGATGACCGTAGTCGGCAATCGGCTTGAGCGCGAATACCTGCGGGCGCACCTCGGCCTTGAGATCGAGCACCACGCGCATCACGCCGGGTCGGTTCACGGCGACGCGCAGGCTGGAGATATAGGGGTCGCCCGCGGCGACCTTGTCCTGCAATTCGGAGAGCACCGTGCCCGCCTCTTCACCCTTCAGGTCGAGCACCAGGCGCTCGGGATGCTTGAGCGGGAACAGGCTGTAGTCGAGCGGCTGGCGCGATTCGAACGTGACGCGGGTATAGTCGCGCGCAGGCCAGATGCGCGTGGCGACGATCTGGGCGTGCGCTGCCGCTACGCTGCCGAGGAGTAGCGCCGCAGCGATTGCGCCAGCCAGGCGGCGCCGGAAGGCGTCGGCGCGCTCAGCCACGCGCGCCGCCCTTGCCCCGGGATTTCCAGCCGGACGGCGAGGTCCGGGGGCGCAAGCAAGCCGCCTGCGCGTTCGGGCCATTCGACGACACAGGCCGACTGCGCATTGAAGTAGTCCCTGAAGCCCGAATCGAGCCATTCGCTCCGATCTTTGAATCGATAA
>DASTTC010000053.1:0-3203 GCA_035760345.1 Burkholderiales bacterium
GATCGGCGACGGGCAGCATTTCCAGGCGCTGGTGGTGTCGGCCGCCTTCGCGGGCAAGAGCCGCGTGCAACGGCACCAGCTGGTGTACGCGGCGCTCGGCGAGCGCATGCGCGAGGAGATCCACGCGCTGTCCATGAAGACCGTCACCCCAGAGGAACTGGCTTCCGGTGGATAAGCTGCTGATCACCGGCGGGCGGCCGCTCGCGGGCGAAGTGCGCGTCTCGGGCGCGAAGAACGCCGCATTGCCGATCCTTTGCGCTTCCCTTTTGACAGACAAACCTCTCGTACTGGAGAACCTGCCGCGCCTGATGGACGTGCGCACCATGGGGAAGATCCTCGCGCTGATGGGTGTCGAGGTCGGTGTGCAGGACGAAGACCGGATCGAGCTGCGGGCCCGGGAGATCAAGGATCCGACCGCGGGCTATGAGCTGGTGAAGACCATGCGCGCTTCCGTCCTGGTGCTGGGGCCGCTGCTGGCGCGCTGCGGGCGGGCGCAGGTGTCGCTGCCGGGCGGCTGCGGCATCGGCGCGCGGCCGGTGGACCAGCACATCAAGGGCCTCCAGGCGATGGGCGCCGAGATCGTGCTCGAGCACGGCTACATGAACGCCAGTGCAAAGAAGTTGAAGGGGGCGCGCATCGTCATGGAGATGGTTACCGTCACCGGCACCGAGAACCTGATGCTGGCGGCGACGCTTGCCGAAGGCGTCACGGTGCTGGAGAACGCGGCGCGCGAACCGGAAGTGGTGGACCTTGCAAACTGCCTGGTGGCGATGGGCGCGAAGATCCAGGGGGCGGGCACGGACACGATCTGCATCGAGGGCGTGCGCTCGTTGTCTGGCGCCCGCCATCGGGTGATGCCGGATCGCATCGAGACTGGAACGTATCTTTCAGCAGTGGCGGCTGCGGGAGGCAAGGTGAGGCTGGTCGGCACTGCGGCCGACACTTTGGGGGCCACGCTGGACAAGCTGCGCGAGGCGGGGGCGAAGATCGCGGATTCCGGTGGCGCAATGGACATCGAGATGACGGGCCGGCCGCAGTCGGTCAGCCTTACGACGGCGCCCTATCCGGGCTTTGCCACCGACATGCAGGCGCAGTTCATGGCGCTCGATTGCGTGGCGAGCGGCACCGGGCAGATCACCGAGACCATTTTCGAGAACCGCTTCATGCACGCGCTCGAACTCCAGCGGCTGGGCGCGGACATCTCGATCCACGACCGCACGGCGGTCGTGAAGGGAGTCGAGCGGTTGCAGGGGGCGAAAGTGATGGCCACCGATTTGCGCGCGTCGGCGAGCCTGGTGGTGGCGGGGTTGGTGGCGCAGGGCGAGACGCTGATCGATCGCATCTACCACCTGGACCGCGGCTACGAGGCCTTGGAGCGCAAGCTCGGCGGCCTTGGCGCCAAGATCGCGCGGGTGCGGTAAAATCCCCTTCCGAATCAAGTTGGAGGGGCCCTTCGGGGCCTTTTTTCATTTGCACCATGACCGGCATCGGCATCGCGCTGTCCAAGGGACGGATCCTCGAGGAGACGGGGCCGCTGCTCGCGCGCGCCGGCCTTAGCCCCAAAGAAGACCCGGAGCGCTCCCGCAAGCTCGTCATCCCCACCGCGCGCCGCGACGTGAACCTCGTCATCGTGCGCGCCGCCGACACCCCCACCTACGTCGCGCACGGGGCGGCCGACCTCGGCATCGCCGGCAAGGACGTGCTCGTCGAGCACGGCGGGGAGGGCCTGTACCAGCCGCTCGACCTCGGCATCGCGAAGTGCCGCATGATGGTCGCGGTGAAGAAAGGCTTCGACTACGCCGGCGCCGTACAGCAGGGCGCGCGCCTGCGCGTGGCCACCAAGTACGTGCAGACCACGCGCGCGTTCTTCGCCGACAAGGGCGTGCACGTAGACCTGATCCACCTGTATGGCTCGATGGAGCTGGCGCCGATCATGGGCCTTGCGGACGCCATCGTCGACCTCGTCTCGAGCGGCAAGACGCTCAAGGCGAACAAGCTCGAGGCGGTGGAGGAGATCATGCCGGTGTCCGCGCGCCTCATCGTCAACCAGTCGGCGCTGAAGACCCGGCGCGCCGCGCTGCAGCCGCTGATCGAGGCCTTCGCCAAGGCGGCGCGGCCATGAAGCTGCGGCGCCTGTCGACGCGCGCCCCGGGATTCGAGCGCAAGCTTGCGGCGCTCACGCGCTTCGACGCGGCGCAGGACCCGGCGGTGCAGAAGACCGTGCGGCGCATCCTCGCCGACGTGCGCAAGCGCGGCGACGCGGCGGTGCGCGAGTACACGAAAAAGTTCGACGGATTCCTGCCCAAGCAGTTCGCCGTCTCACCCGGTTTTCTCGATGCGATTGCGTCCGCGCAGGCACAGGCGCTGCGCCAGGCGCACCTGCGCATCCGGACTTTCCACGAAAAGCAGCTGCAGACGTCCTGGGAGTACACCGACGCCGAAGGCACGCGCCTCGGGCAGCAGGTCAGCCCGCTCGCGCGCGTCGGACTCTACGTGCCTGGCGGCAAGGCTGCGTATCCGTCGTCCGTGCTGATGAATGCCGTGCCGGCGAAGGTGGCGGGCGTGGGCGAGCTCATCATGGCGAGTCCGAACCCGAACCCGCTGGTGCTCGCCGCGGCGGCGCTCGCCGGCGTGGACCGCGTGATCCGCGTCGGCGGCGCGCAGGCGATCGCCGCGCTCGCCTACGGCACGACGACGATCGCGCGGGTGGACAAGATCGTCGGCCCGGGCAATGCCTACGTTGCCGAAGCCAAGCGCCAGGTGTTCGGCGAAGTGGGCATCGAGATGGTGGCCGGGCCCTCGGAAATCGTGGTGGTTGCGGACGGCTCCGCGCCGGCGGACTGGGTGGCGATGGACCTTTTCTCCCAGGCGGAGCACGACGAGTCGGCGCAGGCGATCCTCATCTCGCCAAGCGCGGATTTCCTGGACACGGTCGAGAAGGCCATCGGCAGGCTGCTTCCTGGCATGGAAAGGAAGAAGGTCATCGCGGCTTCGCTCAAGGCGCGCGGGGCTCTTATCCTCACGCGCGACCTCGAAGAGGCATGCCGGGTGGCGAACGGCATCGCCCCCGAGCACGTGGAGCTGCTGGTGGAGAATCCGCAAGCCTGGCTGCCAAAGATGACGCGCGCGGGCGCCGTGTTCCTCGGCAAGTGGAGTTCGGAGGCGATCGGCGATTACTGCGCGGGGCCGAACCACGTGCTGCC
>DASTTC010000054.1:0-2362 GCA_035760345.1 Burkholderiales bacterium
GATGTCGAGAATGTCGAGGTTTTCCTTCCGGATCAGGTACAGCAGCAGGTCGAGCGGGCCCTCGAATGCCTCCAGGATCACCTCGAGCGCATCCGGCGGGATGTAAAGGTCCGCGGGAATCTCGATCAGCGGTTCGCCGTACACGCGTGCCACCGGCGTGGCGAGCGCGAGCTGCACGGGCTCGCCCATCAGGAGTAGGTGAGGCCCATCGCCTCGCGTACGTCGCGCATCGTCTCCAGCGCGAGCTTGCGCGCCTTGTCGCAGCCGTCGGCGATGATGCTCTTGACCAGCGTGGGATCGTCGATGTAGGTCTGCGCACGCTCGCGCATCGGCGCGAGCTCGGCCAGCACCGACTCGATGACGGGCTGCTTGCACTCCAGGCAGCCGATGCCGGCACTGGTGCAGCCGGTCTGCACCCAGGCGCGCCGTGCGTCGTCGGAATAGATCAGGTGCAGCGGCCACACCGGACACTTCTCCGGGGTGCCCGGGTCGCTGCGCTTCACGCGTGCCGGGTCGGTCGGCATGGTGCGGATCTTGCGCGTCACCGATTCCGGCGACTCGCGCAGCTCGATGGAATTGCCGTAGGACTTCGACATCTTCTGTCCGTCCAGCCCCGGCAGCCGCGCCGACGCCGTGAGCAGTGCCTCGGGCTCCGCCAGGATCTTGCGCCCCCCGCCTTCGAGCCAGCCGTACAGGCGTTCGCGATCGCCGCGCGGCAGATTCTGCTGCTCCTCGAGCAGCGCCTGCGCGCGCCTGAGCGACTCGGCGTCGCCCGCCTCGAGAAACCGCGTGCGCAGATCGTTCAACAGCCGCGCCTTCTTGGTCCCCATCTTCTTCACTGCCGCCTTGGCCTTGTCCTCGAAGCCCTCTTCGCGGCCGTAGAGGTGGTTGAAGCGCCGCGCGATCTCGCGCGTCATCTCGACGTGCGGCACCTGGTCTTCGCCCACGGGAACGTAGCGTGCGCGGTAGATGAGGATATCGGCCGACTGCAGCAGCGGGTAGCCGAGGAAGCCGTAGGTCGCGAGGTCGCGGTCCTTGAGCTTGTCGATCTGGTCTTTGTAGGTGGGCACGCGCTCGAGCCAGCCGAGCGGCGTCATCATGGACAGCAGCAGGTGCAGCTCGGCGTGCTCCTGGATCTGCGATTGCACGAAAAGGATCGCCTGATTGGGATCCACGCCCGCGGCAAGCCAGTCCACCACCATCTCCCAGGCGTTCTGCTCCACGCGCCCCGGATGCTCATAGTCCGTCGTCAATGCGTGCCAGTCGGCGACGAAGTACAGGCAGGGATACTCGGTCTGCAGCCTGACCCAGTTCTTGAGCACGCCGTGGTAGTGCCCGAGGTGCAGCGCGCCGGTGGGCCGCATGCCGGAAAGGACGCGGGTCTCGAACACCTCAGCCCCTCGCAATCGCCCGCAGCAGCCCGCCTGCGAAATGGTTCAGGGGCTGGAACAGGCTGGCCATGAACTGGCCATCGTTGACCGTCGTGTCGTAGACGCCGAACACGGCGAATGCCATGAAAACGTAGGAGCCGAGCGTCTCCGTGCGGCCGAACGCGTGGGCCATCCGGCCGGGCAACAGTCCGGACAGGATGCGGCCGCCATCCAACGGCAGGATCGGCAGCAGGTTGAAGACCATGATGACAAGATTGACCACCACGCCCGCAACGCTCAGGCGCGCAAGGAATTCCGCAGTCGATCCCGCAGGAAGCATCAGGGCGAGGTGCAACGCAGCGGCCCAGGCGAGCAGCATCGCCAGGTTGGCGGCAGGGCCGGCTGCGGCAACCAGCGCCAGGTGCAGGCGGGGCTTGCGCAGCGCCGAGTAATTCACCGGCACCGGCTTGGCCCAACCGAACGCGAACTGGCCCGCCGTCACTACGAGCAGCAAAGCCGGCACGACGATGGTGCCGGCGACATCGATGTGGCGCGCGGGATTGAGGCTGATGCGCCCCTGGGCATGCGCCGTGATATCGCCGAAATGGCGCGCGACATAGCCGTGGGCCGCCTCGTGCAGCGTGATCGCGAAAAGCACCGGGAGCGAATAGATCGCGACCGTCTGGACGAGCTGGAGGAGATCCATCGTGGCGCTGCGAATTTTATCAGAGCGCAGCGATGCGCCCGAAACGCTCGATGGCGCCCCTGCCCTGGCGCACCACGAGCGGCTGGTCTGTCGTCAGATCGATCACCGTGGTCGGTTCGGTACCGCAGGCGCCCCCGTCGACCACCAGGTCGAGTTGGTGCTCGAGCGCGGCGCGAATCGCGGCGGCGTCGGCAAGCGGCTCGGTGGCGTTGGGCAGGATCAGCGTGGCCGAGAGCATGGGTTCGCCCAGCTCGGCGAGCAGGGCCTGCGCCACGGCGTGCTCGGG
>DASTTC010000055.1:0-2463 GCA_035760345.1 Burkholderiales bacterium
CGGCGAAACAGCGGCTGCGGCCGCGCCACCGAGGCCTGGTAGGCCTCGCTGAAGTCATTGAACGCCCCCAGCGCTTCGTTCGCATCCTCGCCGGCGCGCAGCTCGAAGGCGTCGAAGCCGCACTGCGCCATGAAGTACAGCTGGTCGCGCGCCACCACGCCGATCGCGCGCAGCTCGCCGCGATAGCCGTAGCGCTCGCGCAGCAGCCGGGCAATCGAGTAGCCGCGGCCGTCGCCGAACGCGGGAAAGCGCACGGCGATGGCCTGCAGCTCGCCGAGCGCATGGGCGAGCGTCGCCGGATCGTCGGCCGCCTCCAGCACCGCCATGTCAGGCGGCGGCGAGGCTTCGTCGACGATCTTGCCGTCTTTGATCAGGGTCGTCATAAACGTTCCTCTTGAAGGGCTCGATGCCGATGCGGTGCACGACGTCGACGAAGCGCTCGGCGTCACCGTCGCGATGCTCGAGGTAGGTCTCGACTAGGCGTTGGATCACGTCGGTCACCTCGGCGCGCGCGAACGCGGGGCCGATCACCTTGCCAAGGCGCGCTGGCGCCTGGTTGCCGCCGATCTCGATCTGGTACCACTCCTCGCCGTTCTTATCGACGCCGAGGATGCCGATGTGGCCGACGTGGTGGTGGCCGCAGGCGTTCATGCAGCCCGAGATGTTGAGGTCGAGCTCGCCGATGTCGTGCAGGTAGTCGAGGTCGTCGAAGCGGCGCTGGATCGCCTCCGCCACCGGGATCGACTTGGCGTTGGCGAGCGAGCAGAAGTCGCCACCCGGGCAGGCGATGATGTTGGTGAGCAGGCCGATGTTGGGCGTGGCGAGCCCGAGCGCGCGCAGCTCCCGCCACAGCGCCTCGAGCTTGTCCTGGCGCACGTCGGCGAATACGAGGTTCTGCTCGTGCGTGACGCGCAGCTCGCCGAAGCTGTAGCGCTCGGCGAGCCCCGCCACCGCGTCCATCTGGTCCGAGGTCAGGTCGCCGGGCGGGACGCCGGTTCGCTTCAGCGACAGCGTGACCGCGGCGTAGCCGGGCTGCCTGTGCCGGTGGACGTTGCGCCGGTACCACGCGGCGAACGGGCCCTGCTGCGGGAGCTTCACATTGGCGAGCGTCGCGTACGTCGGGCGTGTGAAGCGGCCCTCGACGCGGCGCACTTCCTCCTCGGTGAGGGTGGCGGGCCCGTCCTCGAGATGCGCCCACTCCGCCTCGATCTCCTCGCGAAAGCGCTCGATGCCGCGCTCCTTCACCAGAATCTTGATGCGCGCCTTGTTCATGTTGTCGCGCCGCCCGTGGCGGTTGTAGACCCGCAGGATCGCGTCGAGGTAGGTGAGCAGGTGCGGCCAGGGCAGGAACTCACGCAGCACCTGGCCGACGATCGGCGTGCGCCCGAGGCCGCCGCCGACGATGACGCGAAAGCCGATGGCGCCCGCCGCGTCCTTCTGCGCGTGCAGGCCGATGTCGTGCACGAAGGTCGCCGCGCGGTCCGCCGCGGCGCCGTTCACCGCAATCTTGAACTTGCGCGGCAGGTAGCTGAACTCCGGGTTGAAGGTCGACCACTGCCGGATCAGCTCGCACCAGACGAACGAGTCGACGATCTCGTCGGCGGCGACACCGGCAAACTGGTCCGCGGTGACGTTCCGCACGCAATTTCCCGAGGTCTGAATGGCGTGCATCTGCACCTCGGCCAGCTCGGCGAGCATCTCGGGTACGTCCTCAAGTCGCGGCCAGTTGAGCTGCAGATTCTGGCGCGTGGAGAAATGTCCGTAACCGCGGTCGTAGCGGCGCGCGATATCGGCGAGCTTGCGCAGCTGGCGCGCCGAAAGCAGCCCGTAGGGGATCGCGATGCGCAGCATCGGCGCGAATTTCTGAATGTACAGGCCGTTCCTCAGGCGCAGCGCCTTGAAGTCGTCCTCCGAGAGCTTGCCGGCGAGAAAGCGCCGCGTCTGGTCGCGGAACTGCGCCACGCGCTCGTCCACCAGCCGCTGGTCGATCTCGTCGTAGAGGTACATGGCTAGAAGCTCGCCGCCGCGAGGCGGGCACCGGCGAGAAGCAGCACGAAGGCGAGCCAGCGCCGCACCAGCGCCTCGGGCAGGCGCCCGGCGAGCAGGCTCCCGGCGACGATGCCGGGCACCGCGCCCACGACGAGGGTGGCCGCGAGCATTAGGTTCACCGTGCCGAGCCAGAAGTGGCCGAGCCCGGCGACGAGCGTGAGGGGCACCGCGTGCGCGATGTCGGTGCCGGCGACGCGCACCGCGGGCATCGCCGGGTAGAGCGCGACGAGGAACATGGCGGCGAGCGCGCCGGCGCCCACCGAGGACACCGTGACCAGCACGCCGAGCAGGGCGCCGGCCGCGACCGTGAGCGGCGCGCGCAGCGGCGCGATGCGTGCCTCATAGCGCGCCAAGGCCGACGCGAGCAGCCTGCGACCGCCGAGGAGCGCGAGCGCCGTGAGGATCAGCGCGACG
>DASTTC010000056.1:0-2529 GCA_035760345.1 Burkholderiales bacterium
GCAGGTCGACGTCTTCACGGCGAAGCCGTTCTTCGGCAATCCGGTGGCGGTGGTGATCGGCGCCGAGGGCCTGGATACGGCGGCGATGCAGCGCATTGCCGCGTGGACCAACCTGTCGGAGACCACCTTCCTCCTCGCGCCGACCGTGGCCGGTGCGAGTTACAAGCTGCGCATCTTCACGCCTCGGCAGGAGCTGCCGTTTGCCGGGCATCCCACCGTCGGCAGTGCCCATGCGGCGCTGGAGAGCGGGTTCGCCAGGGCGGCGGGCGGAAAGCTGAAGCAGGAGTGCGGCGCCGGGGTGCTCGATCTCGCCGTCGAGAACGGGCGCATTTTCGTCACGGCACCGCAACCGAAGCTGCAGCCGGTGGACACGACCTTGTTCCAGGGAACAACGATGCGCGTGGATGTCGGTCCGGTCTGGATCGTGGCGGATCTGGGCAATGCCGGTGCGGTGGACTCCCTGGCACCGGACATGGGGGAGATAGCGCAGATGTCCCGCGACCTCGGCGCCACCGGCGCTACCGTGTTCGGTCGCACTGGAAATGCGTCAGCGCCGATCCATGTCCGCTCGTTCGCCCCGGCGCACGGGATTCCCGAGGATCCGGTGTGCGGCAGCGGCAACATTTCCGTGGCCGCCTACCTGCGCGAGACGGGGTTGCTGAAGGCATTCGGGCCTTCCTACACCGCGCGTCAGGGCATGCAGGTCGGGCGCGACGGGCGCGTGGCGGTGCGTGTGACGCCGGATGCGATCGAGATCGGCGGCGAGGCGGTGACCTGCGTGGACGGAAGGCTGCGCGTCGACTAAGACCGCAGGCGATCGCCCGCGCCGATCAATGGACGACGATCGGGCGGTCCAGCAGCGCGTCGAAGCCTTCGAGGAACTCGTCGACGTGCTCGAAGGAGGCGTCTACGGCCACGGCGCTTCGCATGCGTTGCATGAATCTGGCCGCAACATTCCCCTGGACAAACATGGTGCGCGCGCCACACCTGTCCACGAGCTCGTAGGCGCGCTCGGCGGCGTACTCGACCACGTAGTAATGCTCGCTGCTGTAGATCACGTGCATCATGCTTCGCTCGTCCGAATGCTCACCGCGGCGGCGCAGTTGCGCCGGCGTATGGCACCGAAGCGCCCGAGCAGCGGCAGCCTGATCGCCGGCGAGAACGGATCGACCCCGAAGCCCAGGCCGAGCACGTTGACTTCGACACCTTCGACGCCGCTTACCAGCACGCTGAGCAGTCCGAACAGCGATACCTGGAAGCCGCTGCCGCTCGGCGCCTTCGCCAGCAGCCGGTCGCCGAGATAGTCCTTGCCGATGGCGGTCGGCGGCAGGTCCGCCTCGAGCCCGGGAACCGCGCGCGCGACATGCGCGGTGAAGGTGTTGGAATTGGGTCCCGGCCAGACGACGTATTCATGGGCGTAGGGATACTCGCGCACGGCCTGGTCAATGCGCTTGATCAGCGCGTCAACGCCCTCGCCGCGCTTGTCCGCCAGAAGCCCGGGGGTGTTGCCGAACCAGCGCGCATCGGGTGCACGTTTGCGGATCGCCACTGCGGAACCGGTGCGGCGGAAGTACGAGTCCGTGACCTCGTAGATCGTGTACGCTCTCGCGCCGCTCGGCTTGACCGCGATCCAGGTGTGGATGCCGAAATGGCCGTGCCAGCGCGAGCAGCGGGCACCGTACACCTGAACCACCGCGTCCGGGGTGGTCGCCGGGTCCGGGGCCAGACGGCCACCGCGCCGTCCCGACCCTAAGGTACCCGCAGCAGAGTGGCCCAGATTCATGAAACCCCGCAATTCTCGCATTCGAGTGTATGCGGGCTACATAACGTCAATGCGCGTGCGTCACGGCCTTTCTGTGGTCCCTTAGGATTAAGTCGACGCCACGCACTCAGAGCGACTTCAGGTATTCGACCAGATCGGCTTTCTGTTTGGCCTTGAGCTTGAGCTTGAACAGCCGGTTATAGTGATTGACCACCGCGAGAAGATCGGGCGCACTGCCATCATGAAAGTACGGCGCATGCTGCCAGAGTCCACGCAAAGGCGTCGTTCGATATTTGCCGGTAGCGCTCCGGGCGGCATAGGCTGGATCCATGTCGACCTCGGCCGGATCGTGGAGGAATGGCTCGCTCCGAACGGGTCCGCTCAGCACGTCCGTGAAGTTCGGCGACTGGTGGCACGTGGCGCATCCGGCTTCGTCGCGGAACAGGCGCATGCCGCGCTTCGCGGCGTCACGATCGAAACTGCCTTGCGCAGGCTGCGGGGTACGCAAACTCAATTGATACTCCAGCAATGCCGCCAGCTTCGGGGTAACCAGATCCGGCGTCTGTGTGATAAACAGTCCAATGCGCGGATCGCTGAAGCTTCCCTGCCCGCCCATCTGCGACACGCCCACGTAGCTGTTCCAGTACGAAATGGTCCCATCGCCGGTGAACGTCTCGAAGCCGACGCCCTTCAGGCCATAGATCGGCGGCAGGACGACCGGCAGCGACGGGCTGTTCAGCGGCAGGATGTTCGCGCCGTCGAACGCA
>DASTTC010000057.1:0-2280 GCA_035760345.1 Burkholderiales bacterium
CTCCAGGCACACGTCGGCGCCGCGCGCGTCCCGCAGCAGGCGTCGCACCTGGTCGCCGCGCGCCTCGATGCGCTCGGCGCAGGGCAGGCCGATGAAGGAATAGCGGCCGAAGCGCTCGCCGCCCACCACCGACTCAAGCAGGTAGCTGTAGGGCCCGCCGGCGAGCTTGAGGTACACCGCGAGCGGCGTGTACAGATCCGCGCGCGCCTCGGCGAGGACCGGGACGCGGGTATAACCCTGTTGCGCGAGCCGCTGGAATTCGAGCTCGGTCATGAATCACTCCGCTGCAAAGATGCCTGGGGAACTGCCGTGCGGCCTTGGAAGGGCGCGCCGCCGAGCCGCACGGAGGCGCGTGGGGATCTAGCGGCGCCAGGGGCGCCAGCAGTGCCAGCGGAAGGAGGAGAGATTCACGGCGAGGCGACTATACCACCAGCCGCGAGCGCATGTCCCGGAGGGTGGCCGCGTAGTCCTGGGTGCCGAAGATCGCCGAGCCGGCGACGAACGTGTCAGCCCCCGCCTTCGCAATCTCGCCGATGTTGTCCACCTTCACGCCGCCATCCACCTCCAGCCAGATGTCGCGCCCGAGCTGGTCGATGCGGCGTCGCACGTCGGCGATCTTCGGCAGCACCGCGCGGATGAACTGTTGGCCGCCGAAACCGGGGTTGACCGACATGAGCAGCACCAGGTCGAGCTTGTCCAGCGTGTAGTCCAGGCAATCGAGCGGCGTCGCCGGGTTGAGCGCGAGGCCCGCCCTGCAGCCGTGTTCCTTGATCAGCGCAATCGTCCGGTCCACGTGCTCGCTCGCCTCGGGATGAAAGCTGATGATGTTCGCGCCCGCCCTGGCGAACTCCGGAATGATGCGGTCGACGGGTTTCACCATCAGGTGCACGTCGATCGGCATGCGCACCAGGGGCTTGAGCGCCGCGCACACCAGCGGGCCGACGGTGAGGTTGGGCACGTAATGGTTGTCCATGACGTCGAAGTGCAGCAGATCCGCGCCGGCGCTTTCCACCGCGCGCACCTCCTCGCCGAGCCTGGCGAAATCCGCCGACAGGATGCTGGGAGCGATGCGGTAGGCCATGGCGGCGCGAGTTTACAATGCGCGCATGGCCCAGGAGAAGCGCTATGACATCGCGGTGAGCGCCGCCACTCGATACCTCGCCGACCAGTCCGACGAAACTACCGGGCGCTATGTGTTCGCCTACACCATCACCCTGCGCAACGCGGGCAGCGCGTCGGCGCAGCTCATCAGCCGCCACTGGGTCATCACCGACGCGCAGGGCCTGGTGCAGGAGGTGCGCGGCCTGGGCGTGGTGGGCGCGCAGCCGATGCTGAAGCCGGGCGAAAGCTTCGAATACACGAGCGGCACCTCTATCGCCACCCCCGTAGGCACCATGCGAGGGACTTACCAGATGGTGGCCGAGGACGGCACGCAGTTCGACGCGCCGATTCCCGAGTTCACCCTGTCGGTCCCGAGGGTGCTGCACTGAGCGTCATTCGCCGTCCTTGGGCTTTCTGGGCCACGTCCACCAGACGATGAGCACGAGCAACGCCAGCGCCGCCAGCATTTCGAGGATCACGACCCACATGCTGGGGGCGATTGTACTTGCCGGCTGCGCGCAACTGCCGGCGCCCTGCCCCTGCCCCGCGCCGCCCAAACCCGCGACGCAAGCGCGCTACGAGCCGGTCGAGTTCGCGGCGATCCCCGGGTGGAGCGCGGCCCCGATCGCCGCGAGCGTGCGAGCGTTCGTCACGGGCTGCGTGCGTGCGACCGCGGGCCACGCCATGGAGGCGGCCTGCGCCACCGCGCGCACGCTGCCGGCCGGCGACGAGGCTGCGGCGCGCGCATTTTTCGAATCTATGTTCGTCCCCTACGCCCTCCAGGCGCCGGACGGCGCGACCCAGGGCGTGGTCACCGGCTATTACGAGCCCGTGCTCATGGCGAGCCGTGAGCGCAGCGCGACCTTTTTCCAGCCGGTCTATGGCGTGCCGGACGATCTGCTGGTGGTGGACCTCGCGGACCAGTACCCGGAGCTGCGCGGCATGCGCCTGCGAGGCCGCGTGGAGGGTCGCCGCCTGCGGCCCTACTTCTCGCGCGGCGAGATCGATACCAAGAATGGCGCGTTCGGCGCACCGGTAATCGCCTGGGTGGCGGACCCGGTGGAGCTGTTCTTCCTCCAGATCCAGGGCTCCGGCCAGCTCCAGCTCGATTCGGGCGAGCGCATCCGCGTCGGCTTCGCCGAGCAAAACGGCCACCCCTATCGTTCGCTTGGCCGGCAT
>DASTTC010000058.1:0-3769 GCA_035760345.1 Burkholderiales bacterium
CGCCTTCACTTCCTCCGGGTCGTGGATGTCGCTCGGGCTGATGCGGTTGACCACTTCGGCGGCCTGGTAGCCCAGCATGCGCTCGGCACCGACGTTGAACAGCTGGATGATGCCTTTCGCATCGGTGGCGATGATCGAGAAGCGCGCGCTGGTCAGGATCGCGTTCTGCAAGGCTCCGGCAATGAGCATGGCCATGTCCTTGTCAGCGCACCAGTTGGTTGATCTCGATGATGGGCAGCAGGATGGCGAGCACGATCAGCAGCACCGCCGCGCCCATCACCAGGATCATCACCGGCTCGAGCAACGTGATGAACACCGCCAGGCGCCGCTCGAGCGCCTGGGTCTCGAGGCGCGCGGCGCGGCCGAGCATCTGCTCGAGCTTGCCGCTCAGCTCGCCGCTCGCCACCAGGTGCACCAGCAGCGGCGGAAAGACGCGCGTTTCGCCGAGCGCGCGCGACAGGCTCACGCCCTCGCGCACGCGCCCGATGGCGCGCTGCACCGCCTCGCGCATCACGACGTTGCCCATGCCTTGGGCGGCGGAGGCGAGGGCGCCGAGCAGCGGCACGCCGCCGGCGACCAGGATGGCGAGCGTGCTGGCGAAGCGCGAGGTGTCCAGGCCGCGCACCAGCGAGCCGAGCCACGGCAGGCCGAGCAGCAGCGCGTGCCAGCGGCGCCGGGGCTCCGGGCGGCGCAGCAGCACTCGGGCGGCGAGCGCGCCGCCGATGCCGGCCACGGCAAGATAGGGCCAGGCCGCGCGCAGGAAGTCGCTCAGTCCGATCAGCGCGCGGGTCAGCAGCGGCAAGCCCTGGCGCGACTGCTGGAACACCTGCACCACCTGCGGCACCACGTACACCAGCAGTCCCGTGACGATGGCGAGGGCGACCACCGCGACCAGGATCGGGTAGAGCAGCGCGAGGCCGGTCTTCTGGCGCAGCGCCTGGCGCGCGTCCAGGTAGTCGGCCAGGTGCTGCAGCACGGTCGGCAGCGCACCCGATTCCTCGCCGCCATGCACCAGCGCGCGGTAGAACTCGGGAAAGCTGCGCGCGTAGCTGCCCAGTGCCGCAGCGAGCGACGCACCCGCCATGATTTCGGCCTTGACGCCCGCGAGCACCTCGCGCGTCAGGGGCGACTCCACCTCCTCGATGAGCGCCGCCAGCGCCTGCTCCATGGTGAGACCGGAGTCGAGCAGCGTCGCCATCTGCCGCGTGAGCAGGCTCAGCTCGGCCGCGCCCAGCCCGCGCGCCCAGGGCTGGCGCGCCCGCTCGCGCGCGGTGCCCTTGTCGAGCGCCGAAGGCAGCAGGCCGCGCGCGCGCAATTGCATGCGCGCCTCGCGCGGCGAATCCGCCTGCACCACCCCGGTGACCGCGTGGCCCTCGGCGTTGATCGCCTGGTAGTGGAAGGCCTGCATGGCGCTACTCGCGCGTCACTCGCACGGCTTCCTCCAGGCTGATGACGCCTGCCGCGGCCCAGCGCATGCCGTCGTCGCGCAGCGATTTCATGCCGTGGGCGAGCACGTGCGCCCGCAGCGCCTGCTCGGAGGCGCGATCGTGGACCAGGCGGCGCAGGTCGTCGTCGACCGTGAGCAGCTCGTAGATGCCGGTGCGGCCGCGGTAGCCGGTGCGATTGCACGCCGCGCAGCCCACCGCGGAATAGTAGGTCGCGCCCTCGTGCTCGATGGGCTTGCGGCATTCCAGGCACAGGCGTCGCACCAGGCGCTGCGCGGCGACGCCGATCAGGCTGGAGGCGAGCAGGAACGGCTCCACGCCCATGTCGACGAGCCGCGTGACCGCGCTCACCGCGTCGTTGGTGTGCAGCGTGGCGAACACCAGGTGACCGGTGAGGCTCGCCTGCACGGCGATCTGCGCCGTCTCCAGGTCGCGGATCTCGCCGATCATCACCACGTCCGGGTCCTGGCGCAGGATGGTGCGCAGCGCGCGCGCGAAAGTCATGTCGATGCGCGTGTTGATCGGCGTCTGGCTGATGCCGTCCAGGTCGTACTCGATCGGGTCTTCCACCGTCATCACGTTGAGGGCGGCGGTATCCAGGCGCGAAAGCGCCGCATACAGGGTGGTGGTCTTGCCCGAGCCGGTCGGGCCGGTGACCAGCACGATGCCGTGCGGCTGCCGGATCATGCGATCCATCTGCTCGAGCGTCGCGTCATCCATGCCGAGCTGCGCGAGGTCCAGCCGCCCGGCCTGCTTGTCCAGCAGGCGCAGCACCACGCGCTCGCCATGCCCGGTCGGAATCGTCGACACGCGCACGTCCACCGGCTTGCCGGCCACGCGCAGTGCGATGCGCCCGTCCTGCGGCAGGCGTTTCTCGGCGATGTCGAGCTGCGCCATGATCTTCAGGCGCGACACGATCGCGCCGTGCAGCGCACGCGCCGGCTCGAGCAGGTCGCGCAGCGTGCCGTCGATGCGCAGGCGCACCACCGAGCGGGTTTCGAACGCCTCGAAATGGATGTCCGAGGCCCCGTCGCGCAGCGCCTGGGTAAGCAGGGCGTTGATCAGCCGGATCACCGGCGCGTCGTCCTGGCTGTCCAGCAGATCGGCGATCTTCGGGATCTCCTGCAGCAGCCGCGCGAGGTCGATGTCCTGCGACAGGTCGTCGGCGAGCGCCGCCGCGCCGGCGGCCGCGCCGTTGTAGCTGGCGGCGACCACGTCGTCGAATTCCGCCGCCGGCACCAGCCGCGCGCGCAACGGCACGCCGAGCATGCGGCGCAACTCGGCAAGCGCGCTCGCGTGCGCGCCCACGCGCACCACGACCTCGGCGGACTCGGCGCCCACCGCGCTCACGGCGACGCCGTGCGCCTTGGCGAAGGCGTACGGGATCACGGCTTGGGCGGGTTGATCACGGGCAGGTTGACCATGGGCAGGTCGCGCGGCGGCAATTGCGGTGCCTGCATGTCGGGCAGCGGCGGGCTGGAAGGCGGTTGCGCCTCCCGCTGCTCGCCGATGATGTAGTCGTAGCGGGACGCGGTGAGCGACCGGGCGCGCTCGGCGTCGCGCAGCACGGTCGGACGCAGAAACACCATCAGGTTGGTCTTGGTGCGCGAGCGCGTCTTGTAGGTGAACAGCGCGCCGAGCAGCGGGATGTCGCCGAGCAGCGGCACCTTTTCCACGCCGTCGCGCACCGTGTCCTGGATCAGGCCGCCGATCACCACGATCTCGCCGTCGTCCACCAGCACGGTCGATTCGACGGCGCGCTTGTTGGTGACCACGCCGGCCGGGTTGAAGGTGTCCTGCACGCTGGAGACCTCCTGGTAGAGCTGCAGCCGGACCGTGCCGCCTTCGGAGATCTGCGGCTTCACCCGCAGCGTCAGGCCGACGTCGCGCCGCTCGACGGTCTGGAACGGCGTCGGCGTGGTGGCGCCGCCGGACAGCGCGTACTGCCCGGTGATGAACGGCACGTTCTGGCCGATGATGATGCGCGCCTCCTCGTTGTCGAGCGTCAGCAGCGTCGGCGTCGACAGGATATTGGCGTTGACGTCGGATTCGAGCGCGCGCAACAGCAGGCCGAGGTTGAGGACTTCGCCGATGCCGGGAATCGTCACCGTGCCCTTGATCACGCCGATGTTCAGGCCGCGGCCGGCGCTCGCCGGGTTGGCGATGATGCCCAGCACGTTCTGGCCGGGCCCGCCGAAGTTGGTGCCGCCGAACGCCTGCGCGCCGCTTTTCTCCACGCCGCTCAGGCTCTGCCACTGGATGCCGAACTCCGCCGCCTTGTCGGCGCTGATCTCGGCGATCAGCGCCTCGACATAGACCTGCGC
>DASTTC010000059.1:0-4267 GCA_035760345.1 Burkholderiales bacterium
TGGTTCACGGCCACCGAGTCGGCCGCCATCGCGGTGCTCTATGCCGCGGCGCTCACCATGTTCGTGTACCGCGAGTTGGACCTGAAGGGCCTGCACCACGCGCTGCTCGAGACCGGGCGGCTCACCGGCGTGGCGCTGTTCGCCGTGGGCACGGCCTCGGCGTTCGGCTGGCTGCTCGCCTACTATCAGATCCCGAAAGCGCTGCTCGAAGGTGTCACGGCCTGGGGCATGGGGCCGATCGCTGCCGGCTTCTTCATCGCCGCGGTATTCCTGGTCGTCGGCATGTTCCTCGACGCGATTCCGGCGATCGTCATCGTCGGCACGGTGCTCGAGCCGCTGGCGAAGACCGTCGGCATGGACCCGATCCATTTCGCCATGATCGGCATCGTGTCGCTCGCTTTCGGGCTCGTCACGCCGCCCTACGGGCTGTGCCTGATGATCTCGGCGCATATCGCCGGCATCCGCATCCTGGACGCGCTGAAGGACGTGATGCTCATGCTGCTGCCGATGCTCGCGGTGCTCGCGCTGGTGATCCTCTGGCCGGACCTGGTGCTGTTCCTGCCGCGGCTGTTCCCGCCGGGGACGCTGTGAGATGAAGATCACCGGCGTGCGCGCCCATTGCCTCGCGAGTGCGCTCGAGACGCCGTTCGCCTTCTCGCAGGGCTGGGTGAAAGCGCGCGGCGCCTGCCTGGTCGAAGTGCAGACCGACGCGGGGCTGACCGGCTGGGGCGAGGCGCTGTGCCAGGGCCTGCAGCCGCCGCAGATCGCCGCGGCGGCGATCGAGTCCGCGCTCGCGCCGTTGCTCGTCGGGGCCGATCCGCTGCAGGTCGAGCCGCTGTGGCAGCGCATGTACATGCACACGCGCGACTACGGCATGAAGGGGGCGATGATCGCCGCCCTCAGCGGCGTGGACATCGCACTGTGGGACATCGCCGGCAAGAGCCTCGGCCAACCAGTATGGCGGCTACTCGGTGGTGCGTTCCGCGACCGGGTGCAGGTGTACGCCACCGGCTTCTATCGCATCGCGGGGCAGGGCGAGGCGGCGCGCCTCGCCGACGAGGCGCGACAGCGCGCCGCGGACGGCTTTCGCTTTCTCAAGGTGAAGCTCGGCTTCGGCGTGGCGGACGATCTGGCCGTGATGCAGGCGGTGGCGCGCGCGATCGAGGGGCAGGGGGTGCGCCTGATGATCGACACCAATCACGCCTACGGCGTGGCCGACGCCGTACGCCTCGGGCGCGCGCTCGCGCCGCTCGAGCTGCGCTGGTACGAGGAGCCGGTGGCGGCCGAGGATCTCGCCGGCTACGGCGAGCTGCGCGCGAAGCTCGACGTGCCCGTTGCCGGCGGCGAGAACGAGTTCACCGCGTTCGGCTTCCGGCGCCTGCTCGAAGCGCGCGCGGTGGACATCGCGCAGCCCGATGTGTGCGCGGCGGGCGGCTTTACCGCGTGCCGCCACATCGCGGCGCTCGCGCTGGCGCACGGCGTGCAGGTCAATCCGCACGTGTGGGGATCGTCGGTCGGGCAGGCGGCGTCGCTGCACCTCATCTGCGCGCTGCCTGTCGCGAATCCGTCGCTGTTCGCCGAGGAGCCGGTCTTCGAGTACGACTGCTCGTCGCATCCGTTCCGCGAGGCGCTGGTCGACGAGCCGCTGCGCCAGCGCGAGGGCTGGCTGGCGCGGCCCGAGGGGCCGGGACTGGGCATCGAGATCGACCGCAAAGCGCTGGAGCGCTTTCGTGCCTAGCGCGCCGGCCGCGGAGCGCCTGTCGCTCAACACGGCGACGGTGAAGACGCAGTGGTCCCTGGCGCAGGCGATCGACGGCTGCGCGCGGCACGGCATCCGCGGCATCGCGCCCTGGCGCGACAAGCTCGCGGAGATGGGCGTGAAGCAGGCGGCGAGCGCGATCAAGGCGCACGGCTTGACGGTCACCGGCCTGTGCCGCGGCGGCTTCTTCACCGCCAGGGACTGGAAGGTCGACAACCGGCGCGCGATCGACGAGGCGCACGCGCTCGGCGCGCAGTGCCTGGTGCTGGTGGTGGGGGGTCTGCAGCCCGGCTCGAAGGACCTGGCGGGCGCCCGGGAGAGGGTGACGGAAGGCATTGCGGAAATCCTTCCTGCAGCGAGGCAGGCGGGAATCCCGCTGGCCATCGAGCCGCTGCACCCAATGCAGGCGGCCGATCGCGCCTGCATCAACACGCTGGAGCAGGCGCTCGACCTTTGCGATGCGCTCGGCGACGGCCTGGGCGTGGCGGTGGACGTCTACCACGTGTGGTGGGATCCGAAGCTCGAGCAGCAGATACGCCGCGCCGGCAAGCAGCGGCTCCTCGCCTACCACATCTGCGACTGGCTGGTGCCCACGCGCGACACGCTGAACGACCGCGGCATGATGGGCGACGGTGTCATCGACCTGCCGAAAATCCGCGGCTGGATGCAGGCCGCGGGCTACGACGGCGCGCACGAGGTGGAGATCTTCTCGACGCTCGACTGGTGGCGGCGCGAGGCCGACGAGGTGCTCGCCGTATGCAGGCAGCGCCACCGCGTCACCTGAGTCTCCCATGACGCGGAGTTGACCGGGATCAAAGCGCCGGGCGCGGCGCGGGGTAGCGTGCAGGCATGAAAGCCGCCGACATCATGGTGAAAGACGTGGTCACCGCGGGGCCCGAGGCCTCGGTGCATGAGCTTGCCGCGATCATGCTCGAGCGGCGCATCAGCGGCATGCCGGTGGTCGACGGCGCGGGTCGCCTGCTCGGCATCGTCAGCGAGGGCGATCTCATCCGCCGGCCCGAGATCGACACCGATCGGGTCAAGCTGGGCTGGCTGCGCCTGCTGCTCTCGGACGAGGCGCTGGCGCGCGATTTCGTCAAGTCGCACGGGCGCAAGGCGCGCGAGGTAATGACGCAGCCGGCGATCAGCGTGGCCGCGGATGCGCCGCTCGCCGAGGTCGTGCGGCTCATGGAGCGGCACCGCATCAAGCGCCTGCCGGTGGTGGAGAACGGAAAGCTCGTCGGCCTGGTGACACGCACCGACCTGCTGCGCGCGGTGGTGGCGCGCCAGGCGGCGCCGGCGCCCGAGCGCAGCGATGAAGACCTGCGCCAGCGCATCGTGTCGATGCTGCGCGGCGAGGACTGGGCGTCGAGCGCCGTCGTGCACGTGCAGGTGGAAGGCGGCGTGGCGCAGCTCTGGGGCACGGTGGAATCCGGGGACCAACGCAAAGCGCTGTTGCTCGCGGTGAGCGGCGTGCCCGGCGTGAAGGACGTGCAGCCGCACCTGGGCCGCGCCCTGCCGGGCTGAGGCGGCGCGGCCGCGCGTCGCGGCTACGATAGCGGGGTGAGCGCGCAGTTGCCGATCGCCGTTGCAAGGAGCGGCACCGACAGACGTGATCGCGCTAGCCGCGTCCCGGAGGCGTGAGGCGCGCCAGGCGCCGCATGGCGCGCTGGAAACGGGAGGAGCGGCGTCCCGAGTGGTGGTAGATCATCGGATGCAAGCCCTGCACTTCGTCTAGGAACTCCTCCGGCAGGCATACGCGGTCCTCGGCGCCGCGCACTGCCGGCTCGGTCAGCAGCACGAGCAGCGCTGCGCAGAGCACGCAGGCCGCGAGGGTCCCGACGAACAAGGCAGGGCTCCATGCCACCCAGAGCGCCACGGGCGTGGCGGCGAGCACCATGCCGAGCAAGGTCTGGGCGAGCCGTCTTATCGACATGCGAACGCATGCTACGCACTTTGCGCCGGCGTGGCTACGATAGCGGTGTGACCGCGTCCTTTCCGATCGCCGACGCGCACCAGCACTTCTGGGACCCGCGGGCGAACTACCACCCGTGGCTGTGCGATGCCGAGCCGATCGCGTTCCGCTACGGCGACTACGCCGCGATCCGTCGCCCGTACCTGCCCGCCGACTACTTCGCCGACGCGCGCGGCTTCGAGGTGGTGAAGACGGTTTACGTAGAGACCGAGTGGGACCCGCGCGATCCCCTGGGCGAGACGGCGTGGGTCGAGCGGCTGCGCCGCGAGACGGGCTTCCCGAGCGTCATGGTCGCGCAGGCCTGGCTCGAGCGCGACGACGCGCATGCCGTGCTCGAGCGCCAGGCGGCGTTCGCCTTCGTGCGCGGCATCCGGCACAAGCCGCGACCCGGGCAGATGCGCGATGCGAAGTGGCGCGCGGGGTACGCGCGCCTCGCGCCCCTGGGCCTGCGCTTCGACCTGCAGACGGCCTGGACCGAGCTCGGCGACGCGGCGGCGCTGTGCCGCGACTTCCCCGACACGCGGCTGATCCTC